>SFJN01000201.1 GCA_004555055.1 Bacteroidales bacterium
ATCGCGGATGTCCACTGACGACACGGAGAATGATATTATCACACGGACAATCACGGATGTCCACAGACAATTATTATATGATTGAACACCCCTTAAATAACAAGTCATGCCAGTAGATGTTTTAACCCTTCCGTTCACCAGGGAACAGGACTTTGAAGAGGCCCTTGTACGACTCCTGCCACAACATGGGTGGGAGCCTCATGCGATAAAGAACCCCACAGAGGAAACCCTCATCAAGAACTGGGCAGCCATCATCTACAACAACAACCGCGACGTGAACCGCCTTGGCGACTTCCCCCTCACCGACAGTGAGATGCAGCAGATTGTCAGTCAGGTGGATGCCCTGCAATCGCCCTACGAGGTGAGCCAGTTCATCGGCGGCGGACTGGTGAGGATAAGGCGCGACAACGAGAACGACAAGATAAACTTCGGCAAGGAAGTCTATCTGAAGATTTTCGACGCCCGGGAAATCCGTGCCGGCCAGAGCGTGTATCAGATTGTGCGGCAGCCGAAGTTCCAGACCAGTCATCCGTTGGGAAGTTCGCGACGGGGCGACGTGATGCTGCTCATCAACGGCATGCCCGTCATACACATCGAACTGAAACGCTCGGGGGTAGACGTGACGCAGGCCGTCAACCAGATCAAGAAATACGCCCACGAGGGAGTGTTCGCCCGCGGCATCTTCTCGCTGGTACAGATATTCGTGGCCATGACCCCGGAGAAGACGCTCTACTTTGCCAATCCCGGCAAGAGCACAAACTTCTCGCCGAGCTTCTATTTCCATTGGGCCGACTTCAACAACGAGGAGGTGCTGGACTGGAAGCGCATCGGCGCTAACCTGCTCTCCATACCCATGGCCCACCAGATGATAGGCTACTACAGCATTGCCGACGACAAGGACGAGACGCTGAAGGTGCTGCGCAGCTACCAGTACTTTGCGGTGACGAAGATCTGGGAGAAGGTGCGTGCCACCAACTGGGACGACCACAACCACCGCGGCGGATTCATATGGCATACCACGGGTTCGGGCAAGACGATGACCTCCTTCAAGGCGGCACAGCTCATCGCCAAGGCCGGCGATGCCGACAAGGTGGTGTTCCTGCTCGACCGCATAGAACTGAGTACGCAGAGTGCCGACGAATACCGTGGATTCGCCAATGCCGATGACAACGTGCTCGACACCGAAAACACGCAAAACCTCATCCGCGTGCTCGAGAGCGACGACAAGGACGAGAACCTCATCGTCACCTCCATACAGAAGATGAGCCGCATCACCCGGGAGAACCATGTGCCCCAATCCGTCATCTCGAAGATCAACGACAAGCGTTTGGTGTTCATCGTCGACGAGTGCCACCGCAGCGTGACGGGGAGCGGCAGGGACAGCGGCAGCGGCATGCTCCTGACCATCAAGAACACCTTCCCCCGTGCCATCCTCTTCGGCTTCACCGGAACGCCCATCTTCCCCGAAAATGCCCATGGGGAGATTACCACAGAGGTCATCTTCGGCGACATGCTCCACAAATACACCCTCGCCAGCGGCATCCCCGACGGCAACGTCCTGGGATTCGACCTCTACCGCGAGGACACCTTCCAGCCTCGCGACATCCGCGAGGCAGTGGCGCTGCGTGCCGTGGATGCCCAGAGCTTCGACGAAATCAGGGAGGACAAGGAAAAGGTGGAGGTCTACGACAAGTGGATGCAGGAGACCGACATGATGAAGGTGGAGGACGAGGCCAGGAGTCTCTACCAGTCGGACGAACACCACAGGGCGGTGATGCACAAGATAGTGGAGGAACGGCCCATGCTCAGCCGCAACGGCAAGTTCCACGCCATACTGGCGACAAAGAACATTCCGGAGGCCATCGAGTATTACCATCTCTTCAAGCAGCATTATCCCGAATACAACGTCACCGCCATCTTTGACGACAGCATCGACAACAACGGCGGGGGCGAATACAAGGAAGAGGCCATACTGGAGATGCTTGAGGACTACAACACAAGGTTCGGCACCTCGTTCCAGCAATCCACCTATGCCAAGTATAAGAAGGACGTTGCCAAGCGCCTCGCCCACAAGGCACCCTACCAGCACCTGGAGAAAGACAAGCAGCTCGACATGCTCATCGTGGTGACGCAGATGCTCACAGGCTACGACTCGAAATGGGTGAACACGCTCTATGTGGACAAGCTGATGCAATATGTCGACGTCATCCAGGCCTTCTCCCGCACCAACCGCCTGTGCGGCCCCGAGAAGCCCTTCGGCATCATCAAGTATTTCACCCGTCCGGAACGGATGAAGAAGCACATCGACGAGGCATTGGCGCTCTACGTCAGCCAGCCGCTGTCGGTATTTACAGACAAGCTGGAGGCCAACCTGGAGCACATCAACGAAAACTTCAGGGTCATCGATGCCCTCTTTAACGCCGAGAGCATCGAGTACTACGCCACACTGCCGCAGGCCGAGGCATCGAGGAAGAAGTTTGCCAAGGAATTCTGCGAGATGACCAAACGCCTGGAGGCAAGCAAGATGCAGGGCTTCATGTGGGAGAAAAGCGAATACGAATTCCAACACACCAACGGCTGGACCACGGTGCGACTGGCATTCGACGAACAGACCTACAAGACACTCCTGCAGCGCTACCGCGAACTCTTCGCACGGAACGGCGGCAACGACGGCGGCAACGATGACGTATACCAGCTCGAAGCCTACATCACCGAGACCGGCGCCGGAACCATTGATGCCGAATACATCAACGAAAAGTTCATCAAGTTCATCAAGAACCTCTACACCACCGGTCCCGGCAGCGAACTGGTAAAGGCCGCACAGCGCGAACTCCACAGTGCCTTCGCCTCACTGTCGCAGCGCGACCAGCGCACGGCACAGCGCATCCTCCACGACATTGAAAGCGGAGACCTGCGCGTGGTGAAGGACAAGACCATCTACGACTACATCCTCGACTACCAGAAACGGGAGTGCGACCAGCAGGTATACACCCTTGCCGAGGCCACAGGGCTGAACATCAACCGCCTGAAAAGCCTTATCTCCAAGGACACGACGGCAGAGAACATCAACGAGCACGGCCGCTTCGAGGAACTCATCCGCACGCTCGACAAGGCGCTGGCGGTGGATTTCCTAAAGAAGGTGACGGGGCAGGATGTCCCCAGGCGGTTTGTGGTCTCCAACATGTCGAGCATCGTACGCAGGTTTGTCCTCGACCCCACGGACAGGGCGAAGATAATCTACGCCTACCAGAATGCGGCAGCCTACCTCGACCGTAACATCCCCGACGAACTGCCCGAGGAGGAGCAGGAAGGGAACGGGGAGCGGCAGCAACGCGCAGAAGACAACAGATATACCCTTGACGAAATGAAGGAGAACCTGCACGAACTCGTGAAACAGGACCTGGGCAACGTGCCCGGCATGCCATGCACACAGGCGGTGGTGGAGAGTTTCCTGAAGATACTTACCGTCCACACCATCCCGAATGTCGACGGTGTGGGGCTCGACCTCTACAAGGCCATCGACGAACTCTTCGGGAGGAAGAAGGTGAACATCATCGACAAACACGTCCATTCCGGCAATCTCTCGGTGAAGTTCGAGGTGTTCCTCAAGAAGATATACTACATGATACACGGCGAAGAAATGCCTCCTTCGGGCAGCAGCGACAAGGTGACGCTGAGCACCTGCATCTTCGCCTTCGACTGTCTGAGGCGTCTGCGCTACAGTACGGACGAGACAGACCGAAAACTCTCCGGCTACCTGAATATCATCCGCAACAACCGCAACACGAGCGACGGCAACGGAGCGCACGCCTCATATCTCCTGACAGAAGCACAGCTCGACGGGAACATCAAGGCGTTCGCCACCTTGTACCTCTATGTGACGGGTATGTGCTACGACGACCTCAAAGCCAAGTACGGCATTTGACATCCGGCGGGGTGGGGCTTGCCGATAAGCTTTGCTGCATGGCAAAGAAGGTGAGCCCCGAGGAGAGAACCGTTCAGATTTACGCAAAAAACAGGAAGAGTAATTTCTTCCTGTTTTTTTTGATCTTTTTCTTAGCTGTGCAGATAGGCTGCATGGTAAACCATAAACTTTGCACCCACAAACTTAAAAACTTACAAGTCATTTAAAACCAACGCGTATGAAAAAGACAATTTTCACATTCATCATGAGTCTTGTCTCAATGGCATTGTTTGCCCA
>SFJN01000202.1 GCA_004555055.1 Bacteroidales bacterium
GGTACGTTACCTAAAAATTTGCTTTCCAAGCATTTAATATTCGCCTGCTTGACTTTTCAACGCTCCTGCCGGAGGAGCCGGATGCGCAGTAAATTATCAGTGGGTTTACAGAGTTCTCAAACGTACTCTTTTCCACATCCTGTTCCAAGCCCTGCCGTATCAGATTTCAGTACGCTTTCGGTTCGCCGATGTTGACTATGGTGCGGAATATAATCCACAAGTCGAAAGCAAAACTCCAGTGCTCCACATAATAGATGTCACGCCTTACGCGTTCCTGCATCTGCCATAGTTCGCGGGTCTCACCCCGGAAACCAGTCACCTGTGCATAGCCCGTAATACCAGGCTTCACGAAATGCCGCAGCATATAATTGCCAATCAGGTCGGAATAGATTTTTGTATGCTCCAGCATATGGGGCCGTGGTCCTACCACCGACATGTCGCCGAGGAGCACATTGATGAACTGCGGAAGCTCGTCGATGTTCGTCCTCCGCATGAATTCCCCTACACGGGTCTTCCGCGGGTCGTGACGTGTGGCCTGCAGTTTGTCGCAGTCGGCATTCACACGCATGGAGCGGAACTTCAAGCAGTAGAATTCCTTACCGTTCAAGCCACTCCGCTTCTGCCTGAAGAAAATGGGACCCGGACTGGACAATTTGATGAGGGGCCCGAAGACCAGCAGTACAATGGGAAAGATGAAGACGATGACTCCCAGCGAAAGGGAAATGTCGAAAGCACGTTTCAGCCAGCGGTTACCTACAAACGTCAAAGGCTCGTTGTGGAGAGAGAATACGGGAATGCCTGCCAGAATCTCCATCGACATCGAACGCCGGGTATAGTTGAAGTTCGTGGGAATGCTGAAGAAACGTATCAGATGGTTCTCCGTATAGGCAAGGATGTCGTGTACGAGTTCATCGTACTTTGAGGAAAGCGTACAATACAGTTCCTCGACACACATTTCGGGATGCTTTTCAAGATAGGCAGTGGCCTCCTCGCATTTTCCAAGCCAGGGACCAAGTTTGCTGACCTTCTCCACTTCCTTATCGTTGAAGTAACCCATAAAGTGGTATCCGTCAATCGGACTGTTTGCCATCTGTTCGATAAGATGGAACACCTGTTCGGGCGGCCCGACAAACACCGCTCTACGCTGGTTCCGTCCGGAGGCCCTCGTGCGTTTCACCATCTGACGGGCAAGCCAGCGCCACAGGAAAACGGCAATGATGACCGCCAGATAGAACGGCACCATGAAGCTCCACGTAAACAGAGGCCAGCGCATGGCCCATAGCACCAGCAGACTGATGAGGATAAAGGGGAAGAGCGTGGCGATGATGCGGTTGAAGATTTGCTCGGCCGTCACGAAACGGTGGTGCAGCACCATTCCGGACTGCAGGTTTACAAGACCGTAGATGACCGACATCAGCAGCATCAGGCGCTTGTAGCTCGGGGGATAAGTGCCGGAATAATGCACATATACGGCATACAACAGCACGAGGAGCAGATTGAAGACCACCAGTTCGCCTGCCAGCGTCAGCATGCGGATAATCTTGTCGCTCGATTGATTAAATCTTACCATATTGTTTCTGTTTTGAAAAGGGCAAAGGACGGTGGCAAAGCCTCCGTCCGGTTTCAACAATTATTAGGACAGGTATTCCATGTCTTGCAAATGGATGTGTTTGGGGAATTTTTGATTCTATTTTCGATTCCGTTTGTAATCGTTTCGTTCATAGCTACAGACACTCTCCGATGACCCTTGCCAGGAATTCGGCATTTCCGAGGATGTATCTGCGCCACATCCTCCGAGGTTCGCACAAAAGGCGGAAGAGCCATTCCAGTCCGCAGCGTTGCATCCATTCCGGAGCCCGGCGCAGTGTTCCGGCATAGAAGTCGAAGACAGCGCCAATGGTGCCCACATGGCAATGGACATCCATCTGCTGCCAGTGTGCAAAGGTCCATTTTTCCTGCTTGGGAGCGGTCATACCTATCCACAGCAGGTCGGGGTCGGCACGGTGTATGGCATCCAGCATTTCCGCATTGTCTGTGTCGCAGAACTCCGCCCTGTAAGGGGGTGAGTAGGTATGTACCTCAAGCAGGGGATAGTCAGTGTGCACCCGTTGCACGATGCATTCCAAAACGGGTTCCGACGAACCGAGGAACATCACCCGCCGTTTCTCGCCGTCTTGCTCCGCTTTCCGTTGCAGACGTTGCATTTCGCTGACGAAAAGGTCCCATCCGGCAATGCGCCTTTGCGGGCGGCTTTTGGCACGTATGAGCCGGCATGCCATCACGATGCTCATCCCATCGGGCAGCAGTGCATCACCGCCAAGGAGCGCCTCGGCAAATGCAGGGTCTTTCTGCGCATTGTTGTAGCTATGGGCATTGATGGTATTGATGAGCAACTTGCCGTCCGGAAGGTGTTCCAGTTCGTCAAGTGTTTTCACCAACGCCACTGTTTTCAGTTGTAACATCGGCATTTTCCAATTTCTTCAAACAGTGAAATTCTCGTCTGTCACCTATTTGGTGACAATCATCGCTTACCGGCGCACGGCATGTTCTGGCGACCATCGGCGCGAGGCCCATTGGTGCCAGAGTTTCCAACAGGGCATACAAAGGACTTCGGTAGGATAATCTGTCAGGAAGCGCAGATTACGCCGCATGATTTGTCCGAACCTGCTTGCAGAACCGTATTCGTGCGATACCGTCCCACGCTCATCGTACTTTCCGAAGTTCCCTGCTGCCAGCACCTCCTTAAGCAAGCGCTGTCCACGCCGGACATCCGGTTTGCAGAGCATCTTGGAGTCATCAAGGCCGAACACCTCATGGAGCACCCACATCATCGCCGCCGTAAAGCGCCTCATCCCCAAAGCGTTCAGCAGCGCCATTGTCCGATTTCGCTCCTCATCGCATTCCGTAGCCTGCAGCACCCGGTCGTAGTCAAGGAGCTGGCGCAGACCAATGCCTTCAGCAAAGAGATGACGGTAGATATGCACCAGCACGAAGACGCGGTCCATAGCCAACGAAGGGACGTAGAAAAATTCCTTTCCGCCTTCACTGCAACAGTAAGGCATCCGATGCGGCATCTCCTCGTCAAGGAATTGCTGTAGCCGCCGGTTTTGCCAAGGCGCAGACATCCACGAGGGCGTAAAATGCACCTCTATATCCTTGCCCTTCACGGGGAAAGCCATATGATGGTACACCACTTCCTGCGGAACGGCAAGTTGGGCGTTGCAATATGCCACCACCTTTTTTCGTCGCTCGGCAAGAGACATGGTTTCCCCGCCTGCAGGCCACACCCACACGTCGATGTCTCCCGCCTCCCGGCGTTCCGGATGTTCATACAGTCTGGCCAACGCCTGTCCCTTGAGGATACAGGTCGAAAAGCCTTCTTTCCGGAAGATTTCAGTGAGCACTGCCGCATCGTGTTGCTGCCGTCTGTTTTCGTTTTCTACCTTCTGCACCAGCAGTTTCCACGCCACTGTCAGTTCCATCCGTAGTGGCTCACAAGCCTTTTTTCGCACGGCCTCCTCCACCCCACTATACCCGATTCCGGTCAGCGTATGGTGCCTACAGAGTTCGAGCATGACTTCCCAGTCCTCCCCTTCGGGCGGTATAGAAAACTCCTTGCGACGGTGTAAGGCAAACTGCAGGAGTTCGAAGAATTTTCGGAATAATACTGGTGACACTGGCAATTGAAAATATGTTGTAAGGATAGGAGTGGGCACTTGTTATAGGCGACTCCTTGTTGCTATCAGCTCTATCGGTTCAATTCGAATTCATTCTTAAAGGCAGCGGAGATACACCTCATCGTTGTCATAGAAGGGGCATCACTCTTCCGTCCTAGGAGAAACATTTCTCGAACGTATTACGCGGCAAGGATTTCCTGCCGCCACACAATCTGCCGGAATACTCTTGGTTACTACACTTCCCGCACCGATGACGGTCCGTGCTCCGATGGTAACGCCTTTAAGGATAATGCTGTGGGCACCTATCCATACATCGTCCTCAATCACGACGGGGGCAGATACGGCCCCATCGTTCCTCGTACGACGCACATACGTATCCAACGGATGCACGTCAGTATCCATTATCAGCACCATACCACCGATTTTCACATGGTTGCCCACAGAAAGCGAACGGCTAACCCATATACGCGTGCTACTCATTCCTACATCATCGCCAATTACTATTCGAGAATCCGGATTATCC
>SFJN01000023.1 GCA_004555055.1 Bacteroidales bacterium
TAATCCGATTTCCCTCGTAAGGAGGGAGGAGGACTTTAGGGAGGCAAGGACGTTTGCATGGCTACGCATGACCTGGCCTCAAGATTCTCCGTCCCAATCCGCAACCGCCAAAACCGCCATCCCTCCGACCACATTTTTTCCACATCCACATATCCCACCATCTCACCACTTGTCACATTTCCAGCACAACATCCATGAAAGCCTTATCCCCACTGCTCATCATTGTACTTTCCCTACTCACGTTTTCGTGCCAAAACGGCAAGCATTCCGAGCCCTCCCTACTCGACAGAATTGCACAACTGAAAGCACTTGGAGACAGTGCACCACAGGAGGCACTAAAGCAGCTTGGCACCCTGGAACCTCTTGCCCAAAAAGGTGATGCGTACGAACGTCAGAAATTTCTGCTCCTGCAGGCACGTCTGCGCGACAAAGCCTATATGATGCCATACTCCGCAGACACCATGCTTGCGGTGGTCAGCTACTTCGAGCAGGAAGGCTCCAAGCGCGACAAGGCAGAAGCATACTACTATCTTGCAAGTAATTTCCGTGATCTGGAAGATTATCCGCAGGCCATCAAAAACTTTCTGAAGGCAATGGATGTGGCCGAAGGCGACAAGGAATGCGACGTCAAACTCCTAAACTGCATCTATTCGCAACTGTCGTATCTCTATCGCGTACAGCTGAACCCCGTTGGCGCCAAGGAAATCGCAAAGAAATCGCTGGCATTGGTTCAGAGCCAGGGCACCGCCGACCCCACAGACTACATGGATGTGGGAACTTCGTGCTTCTACAATGGCGACACTCTGGAAGGCATGGAATACGCCGAAAAGGCTATGGAGAAGATTGCACACGACCGGTCTGCAACGAAGTATGCCGATGTGGTGGCGGAACTCCTGATGTTCTATGCCGAAAAGGGCGACAAGGACCGTACAATGCGGTGTGTTAAAATGCTCGACGGGGTCCCTGTCGCGCAGCGCCCGTCGAACTACCTCTCCGGGATGGCAAACTACTATGAACTGTTCGGACCACTGGACTCGGCAGTGGTGATGTACGAATACCTGTGCGAACACCACAAAACACCCAGCATGCGCTCCTATTCGGCACGCCACCTCATGCACTACTACCGGAAAGTGGGAAACTATGAACGCAGCAGCTTCTACGCCCAAGCCTACCAAAATGCCCAAAACGAGATATGGGAAAAGAGGCAGATGGAAAATTCGGCAAAGGCTAACGGCGAATGGGTGTACAAAAAGAACGATGCGGAAATTCAGGCTACCAAAAACCGCCTGCGGACAATCGTCTACTGGATAGCCGGAGGCACCGCCGCCATCGTGCTGACGGTGGGAGGCATCTACTTCTCTTATCGCAGAAGAAAAGAAAAGGAGCTGCAAAGCAAGGAGGAGGAGATTGAAGCGCTGCGCCAGATACTTGCCCGACATACAGAGGGGATGACAGAGATGCAACAACCGGCCACGCGGGGGAATGGAAAAACGCCAGGACCAAGGATCCAGGAATGGGAACACGCCCACAAAGTACAGATCCTGCTTGACCGCATGCTGGAGGAACGGCATTCGGAAGCCGACCGGGTGGTGGTGGAGAAATTCAGAAAAGCTGCACAGCACAAACGCTACCAGGTTGCGGAAGCCGACTGGCTACCTTTTATGGCCTGCATAGACCGGATGTATCCCGAATTCCGCAACGACATCAAGCAGGCCCTTCCCCATGCCAAACCGGGGATACTCCGCGTATGCTACCTACTGAAGGCAGGATTCACCAACCCGGAAATCGTGCATATTACCGAAGAATCGCGACAGACCATCTCGAACCGCTCGAAGAAAATACGGGAAAAGATGGGCGAACACCTGCACATCCCTTCGGAGAAGGAAAAGGAAGGGAAATAAGAAATGACTGCAAAATACCCACTGCCGCCGGAACGACGACAGTGGGTATTTTTGTTCTTTAATTACGAAAGCCTACGCACCTGTCCTACAACGAGCGGACGAGCATGGCAAGCACGGGGATGGAAAGCATGGAGAGGGCGGTGCTGAGGAATATGCTCTGGGCCATCAACCGTTCATCCTTGTTGAACTTCAGACAGAACATCACACCGTTGACACCGATGGGCATGCCACTCAGCACCACCGCCACCTGGAGGGTAAAAGGGTCGATGGAAGGTATCAGACGGAAGACGGCATACACCACCGCAGGGACGGCAATGAGACGTACGAAACTGACTGTATAGGCAAAACGGCTGCCGAGCATCGCACGCTTGGGCATGGAGGCCAGGGTGCTGCCGACGACAATCAGGGCCACGGGAATGGTCATGTCACCGCCAAGATGGAAAAACCGCGCCACAAGAGGAGGAGTCTGCACCTTGGCAAGGGCGAGGACGATGGTGATGAGCGCAGCAATGACGCACGGACTCAGCACGCGCTTCGGCTGGATGGCGTTGCGGGCCTTGCCGCCGGCAATGAACACTTCGCCGATGGTGTACATCAGCAGGTTGAAGGGGATGGTGAGGACGGCGGCATAGAAGAGGGCACGGTCGCCAAAGATGGCTGCAGTGGCAGGGAAACCCACGAAGGTGACGTTGCCGAAGGCCGTCATGAAGCGCAACTGGCCGCGACGGTCCTCGTCGGGCTGGCGCCAGATGGCGGAGACAAGATAGGCAAGGGGGAAGATGATGGCATAGTTGACCACCGAAACCCACATCAGACGGACAATCTCCTCGCGGCTGAAGACAAGGCCATCGCCCATGACACTCGAAAGGATGAGCATCGGGCACGACACGTTGAGCACGAAGTGCGACATCTTCTTGTTGAGGTCGGGCTTCCAGAACCCGAGTTTGGTGCTGAAGAAACCCACCATGACGATGCCGAAAAGCAGCAGCATCTGTTGCAGAATGTATAACATAATACAATGATTTAAAATGCAGTGAAGGTAAAGAAAAGCCCCATTCTCGCGGCGTAATGGGGTGCCGGAAAGGGATATCCTCCTGTTTCCGATGCAAAATTAAACGAAAGTTGCGGTTTTTTGATTATATTTGTACCGCAATTTCTTTCATGAAAAACATCATAAAAAAACATTCCATACCATGAGAAGCATCAAATCCGCCATTTGCTTACTGATTATGGCAATCACCACGCTCGCCACCTCTGCCCAGACGGCCTACGAACGCGGCGCGCTCTATCATCTGCGCAGTGTGGCCTTCGGCACCCTTGCCGACACCGGGGCACGGCTTGCCAAAGTCGATGCCGACGACGAAGGACAATACTGGAACGTCAGCGAACTTTCGGGCTCCTGGCGCCTCATCAGCCCCTTCCGGAACGTCGCCCTCCGTGCCGCCGACAACAACGTGGAGACCGGCGAGGTCAACGGTTCCGACGAAATGCAGATATGGAAGGTCGAGGAAGTGCGCGGCGGCGTCATCCTCTCCCCTACCAACCGCCCCGAAGTGGCCATGTGCGCCACCCCCGACGGCGGCATCACCCTCATCAGCCGCAAGGATGCTGCCAAGGAACGCCGCGCACTCTTCTGCCTCGAACGCGCCGCCGTCTCCGGATTTGACGATGCCCTGACCTACCACATCAGCAGCGTCAAGCACCCCGAATGCGTCATCGGCAACAACGACAATGCCGACAATGGGGCACGCCTGAGGCTCGAAAACATTGACACCGAAAACCGCGGACAGTACTGGAACGTGAAGATGCAGGGACTGGAGACACGCCTCATCGGAGGTGCCTTCTACCGCCAGTTCATGGACGACGGCGGAAACAACGGTGCCATCGACTACCTGTTGCAATGGGCGGCAAGCCTCTCGAATCCGGGAAACGCCCGTATGCGACTGGTGCCCGTGGAAGGAAAGCCCGGCATCTACGTCATCTCGTCGGTCGGAAAGCCCGACCGCATGTGGGTGCCTGCCGACGGTGAACTGAAAGTGCGCCCGCTCGACACCGGAAACGCCGAGGCATGGTTCACCTTCAAGGCGGTGGAAAAACCCAAGTTCGCACAAAACCCTTGGGAAGACGAGACCGTCTTTGCCGTCAACAAGGAGCCGGGAATCGCCTATTACATGCCCTACGCCAGCGAGGCGGAAATGACAGCCGACACAGAATACTACGCCACACCGTGGACAGAGCCTAAGAGTTCGATGTACATGAACCTCAACGGCACGTGGAAGTTCCACTTCGTCGACGAACCCTCGAAGCGCCCCACCGACTTCTTCCAGCCCGGATTCGACGATTCGGCATGGGATGACATCCCCGTCCCCTCGAACTGGGAGATGCAGGGCTACGACAAGCCCATCTACTGCAACGTGGAATATCCCCACGGCAATACCCCACCCTTCATCAACGCCCGTGCAGGATTCAACGACGGCGGTGCAAACTACGGCATCAATCCCGTAGGCTCCTATGTCCGCCACTTCACGCTCCCCGAATCCTGGCAGGGCCGCCGCACCTTCATCCGCTTCAACGGCATCTATTCCGCTGCCTTCATCTGGCTCAACGGGGAATACGTGGGCTACACCCAAGGAGCGAACAACCTGCACGAGTTTGACCTCACCAAGCATCTCCGCCGTGGTGACAACCGTCTGTGCGTACAGGTGTTCAGATGGAGCGACGGCTCGTACCTCGAATGCCAGGACATGTTCCGCATGAGCGGCATCTACCGCGACGTCTGCCTCTACAGCGTGCCTCTGGAGTCGGTGCGTGACCACGTGCTGACGGCAGACTTCAACAAGGACTTTACCCAGGCACGACTCAACGTGCAACTTGAAATCGACGACCGTGATGCACTGAAGCAGAAAAAGACCCTTGCCGTACGTCTCTTCGATCCTGAAGGCCACCTCGTGAAGGAGGGACAGAACACCTTCAGCCCCGTGGAAGGACGGCATTTCAACGTTGCACTCGACGTGCCCGACGTGAAACTCTGGAGCGACGAACACCCCAACCTCTACACCCTCAATGTGGTGATGCAGGATGCCGACGGCAAGGACGAGATGGCCTTCAGTACAAAATACGGATTCCGCCATATCGAAATCCGGGGCAGCCTGGTATACATCAACGGCAAACGGATGCTCTTCAAGGGTGTGAACCGCCACGACACCGACCCCCAGCGCGGACGGGCCGTGGAAAACGGGACGATGCTCCGCGACCTCACGCTGATGAAGCAGAACAACATCAACATGGTACGCACCTCGCACTATCCCAACCACGCGAACTTCTACGCCATGATGGACCACTTCGGACTCTGGGCCTGCGACGAGGCTGACCTCGAAGACCATGCCAACCAGAGCATTTCGGACATGGAATCGTGGATTCCGGCCTTCACGGACCGCATTACACGCCTCGTCACACGCGACAGGAACCATCCCTGCGTCGTGATGTGGAGCCTGGGCAACGAGGCCGGGGCTGGGGCAAACTTCAAGGCGTGCTACGACGAAGCACACCGACTCGACCCCACACGTCCCGTACACTACGAGGGCACACGCATCAGCCGTTCGTACGGCGGAGAGGCGTATTCCGACTTCTACTCCAAAATGTATCCCGACATGGAATGGATGGACCGGAACACCTCGGACCTCGACAAGCCGATGTTCGTCTGCGAATATGCCCATGCCATGGGTAACGCCATCGGAAACCTCAACGAATACTGGGACGTCATCGAAAACTCGAACAGCTGCATCGGCGGCTGCATATGGGACTGGGTGGACCAGGCCATCTTCGACCCTGCCGAAATGAAGCAGAACGTTTACCGCCTCCACACGGGCTACGACTATCCCGGTCCCCACCAGGGCAACTTCTGCTCCAACGGCATCATCCCCGCCACTCGCGAAGAGAGCGCCAAACTCCGCGAGGTGAAGGGAGCACACCAATGGATAAGGTTCGCACTGAAGGACAGCGATGCCGCAAGACACATCTATAATATTAATATTGAGAACCGCTACGTCTTCAGCGACCTTTCGGCCTACGACCTCCTTTTTGAGGTGCTCCACGACGGCCGCGTGGTGGAAGCCGGACGGATGGCCATGCCCGACGTCGCTCCAGGCGCAAAGGCCGCAGTAGCCCTGCGCCTCAAGCACGATGCCATTGCCAAGGCCCGGAAAAAGGGGACCGAGGTGCTCCTCAACCTCCGCGCCGTACACCGCACCGCCACCACATGGTGCGAGGCCGGACACGAGCAGGCATGCGCTCAGTTCACCCTCTGCGAACGCGGCACACTCCCGCAGGTAAAGAAGGCAAAGGCCGTCTTCACCACCGGAACTTCACAGAATGCCCTCCACTACGGCAACGGAAAAGCAGGAATCACCATCGATGCCACCACCGGCGAAATGGTGAGTCTGGAACTTGACGGCCGGGAGATGCTCGGATGCGGCATGCCCATGGGCTATACCAACCACCGCTGGATTGAAAACGACCGCTTTACCCAAACCGCCGACGGCATGGAAGAAAAGGCTGAAATCAGCGTCGAAGGCTTCACCTACGGCGGCAAGGCCCAAAGCGGGCCCGTGGTCATCACCACCCTGCGCCGCGGCAGTCTCTGCGACACCCGCATCGTCTATACCCTCCATGCCGAAGGTACCGTCGACATTGACGCCACCTTCACTCCACACACTGCCGACCTGCGCCGTGCCGGACTGCAGGTAGGACTGAACCGACAGCTGCAGCATGTGGACTACTATGCCTATGGTCCGCTCGAAAACTACAACGACCGTCACGATGCCGTCATGCTCGGACGTTACAGCACCACACCGTCCTCGTCGATGGAACGCTACGTCAAGCCCCAAAGCACCGGTAACCGCGAAGGACTCCGCGAGGTATGCTTCACCGACTTCGATGGTCACGGTCTGCGCATACAGACCGAAGGCGACGTATCATTCAGTGCCGTCCCCTATACCGAGGAAGACCTGATGAAGGCTGACCACACCTGGGAACTCAACCCACGCCCCTATACCGTCCTCCATCTTGATGCGGCATACCGCGGTGTGGGAAATGCCTCGTGCGGTGGCGTGCAGACCCGCGAAGCCTACCGCGTGAAGAACCAGCCCTACCACTACCGCCTCCGACTGACACCGGTGAAGTAAGGCGTCAGACAGGGACATTTTCCTTACATTCAACGGCATAATATTTAAAAAGTACGGCAGAAAAAGATTTTTTTGCCGTACTTTTTATGTTTTTTACCCCTCATTTCACGCCTCTTCCGTAACTTTGCCACGTTTTCTTCGGTCAAAAACCGTGCATACAACAGAACGCAGTCCGAAGAAATCCCTTGGAGATTTAAAGAAAATCACATTTTTTCTTAATTTTTTTCTCTTCGTCCGTAGCGAATGTACCGGACCTTTCGTCAAAGATACAGGAAAATCCCAAAGGAGCCACTCCTACTAACAATAAATCACTTATATACCATCAATGAAAAAGATTAAATTCCTTCTGCTTCTGGTTGCCACGGCCATGATTGCCCCCGCCGCAGCACAACAGATGCCCCCGCTCCCCATCGACCCCGCGGTGAAGATCGGCAAGCTCGACAACGGGCTCACCTACTACATCCGCCACAACGAAGAGCCCAAGAACCAGGCCAACTTCTACATTGCACAGAAGGTCGGTGCAGTACAGGAAGAAGAGAGTCAGCGCGGTCTGGCACACTTCCTTGAGCACATGGCCTTCAACGGCAGCGAACACTTCCCCGGAAACAGCCTCGTCAAGTATTGCGAGCGCATCGGTGTGAAGTTCGGACAGAACCTCAACGCCTACACCTCGACTGACGAGACCGTCTACAACATTGACGACGTACCCACCACCGACATCACCAATGTCGACTCCTGCCTCCTCATCCTCAGCGACTGGAGCGGACGCCTCAGCCTCGAAGGCGAAGAGATTGACAAGGAGCGTGGCGTCATCCACGAAGAGTGGCGTATGCGTTCCAGCGCCTCGCAGCGCATCCTCAACCGTCAGCTGCCCCTCCTCTACCCCGGCTCACGCTACGGCGAGCGCATGCCCATCGGTCTGATGAGCGTCATCGACAACTTCTCGTACGACTTCCTCCGCGACTACTACCACAAGTGGTACCATCCCAGCCTCCAGGGCATCGTAGTGGTGGGCGACATTGATGTCGACTACGTGGAAGGCAAGATCAAGGAGTACTTCTCGGACATCAAGAACCCCGAGCCCGAGGCTCCCTATGAGTTCTACCCCGTCCCCGACAACAACGAACCCATCTACTGCATCGACAAGGACAAGGAGCAGCCCCAGACCGTTGCCGAGATGTTCTTCAAGCATGAGCCCCTCCCCGCCGAACTCCGCGGCACACCCATGCTCCTGGTGCAGAACGGCATCACGCAGGTCATCACCACCGTCCTCAACGAGCGTCTCGAAGACCTTGCAAAGAACCTCGAATGCCCCTTCGTGGCCTCCGGTTCCAGCGACGACCACTACATCCTCTCCAAGACCTGCGACGCCTTCACCATCTACATGCTGCCCAAGCCCGGACACGACACCGAGGCCGTAAAGGCTGTGATGACCGAGGTGGCACGCGTCCGCCAACACGGATTCACCACCACCGAAATTCAGCGTGCAAAGGACGAGTTCATCTCGCGCATCGAAAAGATCTACGACAACCGTACCAAGCAGAAGAACTCCTTCTACTGCCCTCAGTACGTCCGCCACTTCCTCGAAGGCAATGCCATCCCCGACATCGAGACGGAGTACCAGTACTACAAGATGCTTTTGCAGCAGCTTCCTGACGAGGCCTTCAACGGCACTTTCAACGAACTCACCGCAAACATCGACACCAACTTCGTCTTCCTCGCCTTCTTTCCCGAAAAGGACGACGTGACCGTTCCCAGTGCCGCCGCCTTCCGCGCTGCGGTAGAGGAAGGTTTCCGCGCACAGACCGAGGCTTTCGTCGACGAGGTGAACAACGACCCCCTCATTGCCTCGCTTCCCAAGCCCGTGAAGGTGGCAAAGGAATCGGCTGCCGACTTCGGATACACCAAGTGGACCCTTAAGAACGGTGCGAACGTCTACTTCAAGAAGACCGACTTCAACGATTCGCAGGTGCTCTTCGTAGCACGCTCCAAGGGCGGTTCCAGCAAGCTCCCCGAGAGCGACGTCTACAACGTACAGCTCTTCGGCAATGTGATGGCATCTACCGGCGTCGGCAACTTCACCGGCACCGAACTCACCAAGAAACTTGCCGGCAAGCAGGTATCGTGCAACGTGGCACTCGGTGAGAACACCGACATCATCCAGGGACAGTCCACTCCCAAGGACCTCCGCATCCTCTTCGAACTCCTCTACCTCGGTTTCCAGGGTCCCTCGAACGATGTCGACGGATTCAACAACCTGCATTCTCCGACTCTGTCACACAGACCATCTATAACCACGACCCGCGCCACCAAACCCTGAAGCTCGCCGCGCTTGACAAGGTTTCGTACGAGCGCATCCGCCAGATTTACAGCGAACGCTTCCAGAGTGCCGGCGACTTCGACTTCTACTTCACCGGAGCCTTCGACGTCGACTCCCTCCGCGCCTTCACCGAACAGTATATCGCACCCCTCAAGGGTCTGAAGCAGCGCGAGGAATACACCAACCTCGGCGACAAAATGAGCAAGGGTAAGGTCGAAAACCGCTTCAGCCGCGACATGGAGACCCCCAAGGCCAACATCATCGTCTTCTGGAACGGTGAGACGAAGTACACCATGAAGCAGGCACTCGCCGTCAGCGCACTCGGCAATGTGCTCTCCGAACGCTATCTGAAGTCCATCCGCGAAGACGGCGGCATGTCCTACAGCGTAGGGGCATATGCAAACCTCGGTTTCGGACTCCGCGACCAGTACGTCATGCAGGTTTACTGCCCCGTCAAGCCCGCACTCATGGACGAAGCCCTTGCACTGATGCAGAAGGGAATTGACGACATTGCCAAGGACGGCGTCACCGAGGAGGAACTTAACAAGTTCAAGGAGTTCGAGCTCAAGGAATATGCCGATAACCAGCGCAGCAACTCCTACTGGCAAGAACTCGTCACCGCAAAGGTAAACTTCAACCAGGATATGCAGACCGGTTACGAAGACTGCCTCAAGAACCTCTCGAGCAACGACATCAAGGCTTTCGTCAACGATGTCCTCCTCAAGCAGTTCAACCGCGCCATCATCACCATTCTGCCCACCAACTTCTCTGAAGCTGACCAATAAACCACCGCACCGGGAACTGACGTTCCCTCGGTGAAGACAACACCGCCCGACGGACCCAAAGTCTTTCGAGCGGTGTTTTTTGCACCAAGCCCCACCAGCAACCGCATGACAATGGCTGGGCCACAGCACCTATATCTGCGCACAGGCTGATGCTACAGAGGCTGTTTCCGAGCATCCGAAGTCGCATTGGATGAGAGGGGGACACTTGGCTTTCTCGTCCGACAAACAGAAAGTGGAGGTGACGGTTTTGCACACTTTTAGCCGTTTTGCGCCAAAAACCCGAGAGAACGCTTGCTGTTTCTGCACACACGGCGTAATTTTGTGCCGAATTTCTACAATTAAAGACGAAACCATACAACAGATGTCCCACAATTTATTGAAAGGAAAGCGCGGTATCATCTTCGGAGCGCTGAATTCTGAATCCATCGCCTGGAAGGTTGCCGAGAAGGCCGTTGAGGAAGGCGCAACCATCACCCTGAGCAACACCCCCGTTGCACTCCGCATGGGCGAACTCAACGAACTGAGCGAAAAGCTCAATGCTCCCGTCATCCCTGCCGACGCTACCAGCGTAGAAGACCTTGAGCACGTATTCGCCGAGTCGGTAAAGCTCCTCGGAGGCAAGATTGACTTCGTGCTTCACTCCATCGGCATGAGCCTCAATGTCCGCAAACACCGCACCTACGACGACCTCGACTACAACTATCTGCAAAAGACTCTCGATATCTCCGCCATCTCATTCCACAAAATGCTCCAGGTAGCCAAGAAACAGGATGCCATCGCCGAATACGGTTCTGTCGTGGCCCTCTCCTATGTGGCTGCTCAGCGCACCTTCTTCGGATACAACGACATGGCCGATGCCAAGAGCATGCTCGAAAGCATCGCCCGAAGCTTCGGATACATCTACGGCCGTGAAAAGAACGTCCGCATCAACACCATCTCGCAGTCACCCACGCCCACCACTGCCGGAAAGGGCATCAAGGACATGGACAACCTCATGGACTTTGCCAACAAAATGTCGCCGCTCGGCAACGCCAGCGCAGAGGAATGTGCCGAATACTGCGTCATGATGTTCTCCGACTTCACCCGCAAGGTGACGATGCAGAACCTCTATCACGATGGTGGATTCTCCTCCATGGGCATGAGTCTGCGCGCCATGAACCAGTACGCCAAGGACCTCACACCCTACGAGGACGAAAACGGCAAGATCATCTACGGATAACCTGCCCGCCCCCATAACAGCATCGGCATTACTAAATCCGCTATTTTAACCTACTCATAGAACGGCTCCGGAAATCCCCCCCCAAAAAAAAGGACAGGATTCCGGAGCCGTTCCGCATATGCAGCCTCATAACCCACCGGAAAACCCACTATACAAGGGGGATGTAGTGTTCTTCATTGCTAAAAGGAAATCATAAAAAAATACAACAGCCGACATTTCTGTCGGCAGAGGTTCTACAACTTCGCGGGCTATCAAACATACAACAAATTTGCAGCCCCCCAAAAAGGCTGCATGAAGTTATGCCATGGTGAGAAAACGGTGGTATTTATACCCGCTCCTTTCGCTTGATGTAAGATGTCTCTTATGAGCCATGGATGCTGTCTCTAAAATCTTGTAGAGAAAGGCGCAGATAGCCGTGCCAATGCATATTCCAAAGACAAATGTTTAGGGTCGTTTTGTCCCGTAAATGGTACAAAGAGGCGTGTAAACGCCGAAAAAGGCCTAATAAATCTCCGGGGGTAACGCTATGTCATTTTTTTTGCGTATCTTTGCAACGTTATAAGCCGCCATAACGGGCCTACCACCCGAAGGGCGATATAGCCAACAGCAAAAAAATGGAAGAAGCAACAAATAAAAACGCCAACTATTCCGCGTCGAACATCCAGGTGCTAGAAGGTCTTGAAGCCGTACGCAAACGTCCCGCCATGTACATCGGCGACATCAGCGAAAAAGGTCTTCACCATCTGGTGTACGAAACCGTCGACAACTCCATCGACGAAGCGCTTGCCGGATTCTGTACGCACATCGAAGTCACCATCAACGAAGACAATTCCATCACCGTCCAGGACAACGGACGCGGTATCCCCGTCGACATCCACGAAAAGGAGGGAGTCAGCGCACTGCAGGTGGTAATGACGGTGCTACACGCCGGAGGAAAGTTTGACAAAGGTTCCTATAAGGTCAGCGGAGGTCTGCACGGAGTGGGTGTAAGCTGTGTGAACGCACTCTCCACCCATATGCTCAGCCAGGTTTTCCGCGATGGAAAGATCTACCAGCAGGAATATGAGATTGGAAAGCCCCTATATCCCGTGAAGGTAGTCGGCGAGACCGAACTGCGCGGCACGCGCCAACAGTTCTGGCCCGACCCCGAAATCTTCACCACCACCACATACAGCTACAGCATCCTCGCCAACCGCATGCGCGAACTGGCATTCCTCAATGCCGGACTCACCATCACACTGACCGACATGCGCGAGAAGGACGAGGAGGGGAAACCCCATCAGGAGGTATTCCACAGTGAACTCGGCCTGCGCGAGTTTGTCCGTTACCAGGACTCCATGCGCACGCCCCTTATCCCCGATGTCATCTACATCAACACCGAGCGTGACGGCATCCCCGTGGAAGTGGCCATCGTCTACAACACCGGCTACAGCGAAAACCTCCATTCCTACGTCAACAACATCAACACCATCGAGGGTGGTACGCACCTTGCAGGTTTCCGCGCTGCCATCACCCGCGTGCTGAAGAAATATGCTGAGGAGACCGCTGCCAAGCAGATTGAGAAGGCAAAGGTGGAAATCTCCGGTGAAGACTTCCGCGAAGGTCTTACCGCCGTCATCAGCGTCAAGGTGGCAGAGCCCCAGTTCGAAGGACAGACCAAGACCAAACTTGGCAACTCCGAAGTGATGGGTGTTGTGAATTCCGCCGTCGGTGAAGCCCTCAGCAATTACCTTGAGGAACACCCCCGCGAGGCACGCATCATTGTAGACAAGGTGATTCTTGCCGCCTCGGCACGCATTGCCGCCCGCAAGGCACGCGAAACCGTACAGCGCCGCAGCCCGATGGGCGGAGGCGGACTTCCCGGAAAACTTGCCGACTGCCAGAGCAAGGTGCCCGAAGAGTCGGAACTCTTCCTCGTCGAGGGAGACTCCGCCGGAGGTTCGGCCAAACAGGGCCGTAGCCGTGCCACACAGGCCATTCTCCCCTTGCGCGGAAAAATCCTCAACGTCGAAAAGGCCATGTGGCACAAGGCTTTCGAAAGCCAGGAAGTGAACAACATCATCCAGGCCCTCGGCATACGCTTCGGCGTACAGAAGGAAGGTGAGGAGGAAGTGGATTCCAAGGAAGCAAACATCGACAAGCTCCGCTACCACAAGGTCATCATCATGGCCGATGCCGATGTCGACGGACAGCACATCGCCACCCTCGTCATGACACTCTTCTTCCGCTATTTCCCCAAAGTCATCGAACAGGGACACCTCTACATCGCCATGCCGCCCCTCTACCGTTGCAAGAAGGGTAAAGTGGAACAGTATTGCTATACCGACCGCGACAAAGACGAGTTCATTGCAAAATACGGCGACCCCACTAAGGGCGAACAGAGCATCACCCTGCAGCGCTACAAAGGTCTCGGTGAAATGAACGCCGAACAGCTTTGGGACACTACCATGAACCCCGAAACACGAATGCTCAAGCAGGTGACCATTGACAGTGCTGCTGAAGCCGACCACGTGTTCTCCATGCTCATGGGCGATGATGTGGAGCCCCGCCGCGTCTTCATCGAAGACCATGCACAATACGCCGAAATTGACGCCTGACAGATTGCAAATACAATATGTTTTGTCCGGTATACTTGCACAAACAGCCATATTCTGTGCAGAAAACGCCGAAAAAAACATAAAATGTTTGCAAAGTTCACCCTTTGCGCGTAATTTTGCATGGCGAAAGCACACGAAATCATTCAATCAATCATATATATATAAAATTAGTTACTATGTCTGAAATCTCTGAAAAGGTAAAGCAGCTCATCGTCGAGAAGCTTTCTGTAGACGCCAACGAAGTGAAGGACGAAGCCAGCTTCGCCAACGACCTCGGTGCTGATTCTCTCGAAACTGTAGAACTCATGATGGACCTCGAGAAGGAATTCGGTATCACCATCCCCGAAGAGGAATCTGAGAAGATCGCTACCGTAGGTGACGCTATCGCCTACATCGAAGCTCACGCTGAATAATTCTCACCTTTACACATAGGAACGCACGAAGCAGGAACAGCGGTCCCTGACCCCATGTCCTCCACAGCTTTCCTTAGGTGAATGTGCTAATATGCCACGTCCTCCATCACGGTAGAATGTAGCATATTAGCACATTTGGTAGAGAAAGGGGAAACCGCACTGCGGTATCCTTTTCTGCATACAGACACCTCATTCCGGGACGTTTATATCCTTTTGCCCTTGCACGGTAATGCCGTACCCCAACATAAGGACCGGCAAGGGCAAAAGGGTCTGGACATGCACACGGACAGCGTGGGCAAGTCATCGGAAGAGCCGTTTGGCCACCACCGGAATGGTGGAATGGCGGAAAGACGGGAAATTCTCTGCCACAGCACCGGCGCACTCCATTCCACACATGCGCCATCCCCACCACACATCACATCCAAACACACATCCACACCCCCAACACTTTCTCCATATGGAATTGAAAAGAGTAGTAGTTACTGGCCTCGGAGCTATCACCCCCGTCGGCAACACCCTCGAAGAAACATGGAACAACCTCGTAGCCGGTGTCAGCGGAGCAGCCCCCATTCAGGGCTTTGACGCTTCGAAGTTCAAGACACAGTTCGCCTGCGAAGTGAAAAATTTCAACGCTGCAGACTTCATCGACAAGAAGGAGGTGCGCAAGATGGACCGTTACGAACAGCTCGCCCTCGTAGCAGCCATGGAAGCCGTCGCTGACAGCGCCATGGACCTCGAGACCGTCGACAAGAACCGCATCGGAGTGGTACTCGGTGTCGGCATCGGCGGTATCCATACCTTCGAAGAGCAGATTTCAGACTACGCCATCAACGGCGCAGAACGCGGTCCGCGATTCAACCCTTTCTTCATCCCCAAGATGATTGCCGACATCGCTGCCGGACAGATTTCCATACAGTATGGCTTCCATGGCCCCAACTACACCACCACCTCGGCATGTGCATCCAGCACCAACGCCATTGCTGCCGCCTTTGACCTCATCCGTCTCGGCAAGGCCAACGTCATGGTAACCGGCGGTGCAGAAGCTGCCATCACTCCTGGCGGAGTAGGAGGCTTCAATGCCATGCATGCCCTCTCGACCCGCAACGACGACCCCACACGTGCCAGCCGCCCCTTCAGCGCCAGCCGCGACGGCTTCATCATGGGCGAAGGTGCAGGTGTGCTCATCCTTGAGGAACTTGAACATGCCAAGGCCCGCGGTGCAAAGATCTACTGCGAACTTGCCGGCGTGGGAATGAGCGCCGATGCACACCACATCACTGCATCGCACCCCGAAGGACTCGGTGCCACACTCGTTATGCAGAATGCACTCGAAGATGCCGGAATGAAGCCTGAAGACATTGACTACATCAACGTACACGGCACCTCCACACCTGTCGGAGACATCTCCGAGGCAAAGGCCATCGCAGCAGTCTTCGGACAGCATGCCTACGAACTCAACATTTCCTCCACCAAGTCCATGACCGGTCACCTCCTCGGTGCCGCAGGTGCAGTAGAGGCCATCGCTTGCTGCCTCAGCGTGAAGAACGACATCGTGCCCCCCACCATCAACCACGATGACGAAGACCGCGACGAACGCATCGACTACAACATGAACTTCACCTTCAACAAGGCCCAGCAGCGTACCGTACGTGCCGCACTTTCGAACACCTTCGGATTCGGCGGACACAACGCATGCTGCATCGTAAAGAAATACGAGGCTTAAAACAACCTGAAGGAAAAAGTCAGCATCACACATTTATTTACATCACAGGCTGCAGAAAACGTATGCCACGCAATGGGCGTAGCATGACGTAGAAGCAGAAGACCCTGTAATACGCTTAGCGGTACTTCCACCCTTTTTTCAAGGCGGAGATGCTGCTAAGCGTATATACGTATCTCAACCTTATGAGTAATTTCATTGACAGGCTGAAGCTCCTTTTCCAAACAGACAAGGAATTCCGCACAGCGCTCTATAACATCATGGGATTCTATCCCCACGATGTAGAAATATACCGCATAGCCTTCGCCCATAAGTCACAGGAATACAAGTCGAAACGATCCGGCGACCGCCCGGTGAACAACGAACGCCTGGAGTTTCTCGGAGATGCCGTGCTCGAAACCGTCGTCAGCGACATCGTTTACAGGCGTTTCAAGAACAAGCACGAAGGATTTCTCACCAACACACGTTCCAAAATCGTAAGCCGAGAATCACTCGGACGGATTGCGAAGGAAATCGGACTCGAACGCCTCATCCAAAGCCATACCTACAGCCGTTCGCACAACTCCTTCATTGCAGGAAACGCCTTCGAAGCACTTATGGGTGCCATCTACCTTGACCGAGGCTTTGAATATGCCTTCAGGTTCATTGAAAAACGCATCTTCGGGAAGCAACTTAACCTGGAAAGTGTGGCACAGAAAGAAGTGAACTTCAAGAGCAAACTTCTGGAATATTGTCAGAAAAACCGTCTGAAAATCGTTTTCAACGACAAGAACGAGGGCGAAAAGGGCAAAAACCCTTCTTTCGTGACAAGCATCATCATCGAAGGACTCTTTACCGCCGACGGAAAAGGCTACTCCAAAAAGGAGGCTCACCAGAGCGCTGCAAGGGAGGCACTGCTGCGCATGCGACGCGAACCGAACTTCGAAGACAGCATCTACCGCTCCAAAGAACAACGCACGGCCATGGAGGCCGACCCCTGCTTTGTGCTCCCCATCATCGACGAGATTGAAGCAGACATTGCACGGGAAAAGGAAGAGGGCGAGAGAACAGCCCGCGAACAGCGCAACACCGAAGGCAAGAACGACAGCAAGAACGCCGAAAACCGTCGCACGGCAAAGAAGACCGAGCGGAAAGCCAAAGAGAATACTGCCGACTCTGCAGAGAACACCAAAGAAGAGAATGCCGGAGAAACAGTAAAGGCTGAAGAGAAGAAGGCGCAGAAAAACACAAAGAAGGGAAAGACTGCAAAGGCAGAAAACCCTGAAAGTGCAGCGTCAGAAAACACGGAAGAAAAGCCGGAAAAAAATCAGAAACCGGCAAAGGCCGTAATAGCAGAAAAACCGGCAAAGAACGAACGGCAGGAAAAGAAGGAAAAACCCGCCAAGCCTTCAAAACGCCAGGCTGCACAAGCCGCCGTCGCCGCAGAAGCCGCCAGCGAAGCGAATACGGAAGCAGACACTGAAAAGGACGAAAACGTCCACACTGAAAATGAGCAGCTGACCACTGAAACCACGGCAAAGGAAAATTCCGAAGGAGCAGCACAGCCCTCTGAACTCCCCGCCGCAGAACCGGTAAAGGAAACAGACCTTGCAACAGAAACTGCCGAAATCGCACAGGTGACGGAAGAAACACCCAACTTCGACACTGACCGCACAGAGGACAGCACCGAAGAGAATACCAAAGAAGAGGCCGGCAACAATGCCGAAACCACAGCGGACTCTACCGAAACTGCCGAACAACAGCCTGAAGTTGCAGCAGCTGAAGAGGCGTCAAAAGACACTGAAGAGGATGCCCAAACAGAGTCTGACGACACGGACATTCCTGCCGAAGAACCCGTGAATTCCGAAACAACGTCACTGCCTTCCGAAGACACTGCCAATAATTCCGACGAAAGCATCACCGTAGAAGAAACCGAAGAAGTTCCAGCACCCGCTGAAGATACGGAAAAGGCTGGCACAACGAAGGAAGCTGTCGACACGGCAGCTGACGTAACGGAAGAAAAGGAGGCAGAACCTGCAGAAACGCCGCAGGACGAAAAGGCAACGGACACCACCGCCTCACAGCAGAAGGAAGCCGCAGTCTTCGCCCGCGCCGCAGCATTCATGGCCAGTGCGTATGCCGATGCAAGCCGGAAAAGTGCAGAGAATGCCGGTACTTCCACAGCGAATGCCACAGCATCCCATGAAGCAGAAACGGACGATGTGCTGCCCATTTCCATGAAACCAGACCCCAACGGCATAGCAAGACCTGTCCTGAAGGAGAGGCCGAAGGCTGCGGAACCTGAAGTGGAAGTGATGCCCATGGAGATTATCTTCGACGATTTCTCCGCACCGCTCTCCGAATTCACCTCCTCCAACGCAACCCTCCCCAAGGAGGCTCCGGCCGTAAAAACCGAAAAGAAGAACGATATCATCGAAATCGGTTTTGTAGACGAGGTTCAGTCCAATGATGCCATTGCAGACACCATCGAAGAGCCTTCTGCAACCAACGCAGAGGAGCCTGAACTTCAGGAGGCACCCCAACGCAAACCCCGCCGTGCTCACGGGCGCAAACAGAATGCCACAGCGTTCACAAACACCGACATTATCCTTGCCGAAACATCCCACCGTGCAGAAAAAGCCAGAAAAAAGGTGGAGGAAGCCCGCAAGGAGAAAGCCCGGAAACGTGCACACAAGGCACTCAAGGAGGCCACACGCGGCATCTTCGAAGACCTTGGCGAAGGAACTCCTGCCACCGAAAAAGCCACACGGACAACCACCCAGCAGTCCCTTCCGAAACAGGACGGCGAAGAGGGACCCTTGGCATAAGCGGTAAGGGAGACTCCAGTTCCTTAAAGCACAAACATACAGACAACTACTGTCAAGGAGTGTGCTATAAATTAGCTTAATAAGTCTTCCTTCTTTACTTCGTCTTCCTCCTTCGCGCCTCGGCATAGTTCAAGCAAGCATGGCTTCGCCTTGCCCTGTCGCGACTTGGGATAGTCTAAGTAAACTTAGCCCCTCCGCTCGCTGCTCCAGAGCTTGACTTGCTCTCGGCTTGTCGTCGGTTCGCACCTCGGACATTCAAGTAAACTTGATGGCACTCGGTTTGGCGTCGGACGAGACAATTTTCGAGCTAATTTATAGAACACCCCGCTACTAACTAACAAAAAAAATACTGTCAACCCGTACGGTACATCCCGTCCGGGATGGGGAATGATTCCCCAGAAAACACTGAACACCAATTATTATCATGGCCTACATGACCCAGGAGGGCTACGACAAAATGGTAGCCCAGCTCCAGCACATGGAGCAGATTGAACGCCCCGCAGCCTCGGAAGCCATTGCCGAAGCACGCGACAAGGGCGACCTCTCAGAGAATGCCGAGTACGACGCAGCAAAGGAAGCCCAGAGCAAACTTGAGACAAGGATTGCAGAACTGAAGGCTCAAATCCGCGCAGCAAAAATCATCGACACCACACGCATCCGTACAGACGTGGTGCAGATTCTCTCTACCGTAGAGATGCGCAATGTCAAGGCAGGCGTCAAGATGAAGTATACCATCGTTTCCGAAAGCGAAGCCGACCTCCGCAGCGGAAAGATTTCGAGCGAGACCCCCATCGCACAGGCCCTGCTCGGCCACAAGGTAGGCGACATCGTCGATGCCAAGACTCCCCGAGGCATCATCCAGCTTGAGGTGCTCAGCATCAGCGTAGGATGATATACCGGACAAAGCCTTAAGATAGAATTTCCAGGAGCCCATACCAAGAAATACAGATAACCTCACGTGAAATAGCACGAACAACACAGCGTCTGCCGCAATTTGCGACGGACGCTTTTTTCGTTTGTCCATAAGAGAACGCCACTTCTTTCTTTGCTTTTGGTCAGAATATGATGCAAAAATGAAACGTTTTTTTGGCTCACGCTGATTTTATACGTAATTTTGCAGCGTTATGGGGTGGAGATTCCGATGATGGAATGCTACGCCATGCTGAGCAGATAAACTAAAAAAGATTAGATATGAGCATATTCAGCAAAATCGCCGCCGGCGAAATACCCTCGTACAAATGTGCGGAGGACGAACGTTTCTATGCCTTCCTCGACATCAATCCCGTAGCATACGGACATACCCTTGTCATTCCCCGCGAAGAAACCGACTATATCTTCGACCTCGACGACAAGACCCTTGCCGACCTTCATGTGTTTGCCAAGAAGGTGGCCGTGGCCCTCAAACAGGTAGTTCCCTGCACAAAGGTGGGAGTAGCCGTTCTTGGTCTGGAAGTTCCCCATGCCCACATCCACCTCGTCCCCATGCAGACCGAGGGCGACATGGATTTCCGCAAGGCCAAGCTCCAGTTCTCTGCCGAGGAAATGCAGGCACTTGCCGACAAGGTCTACGCAGCCTTCAAGGCTTTGTAATCCTTTCCAGGCAAGAAACATCCTCTGAAGCATCCTCTTTTTCCCTTACCTCCCCACAAGCCTTTTACCATGAAACGTCTCTTCCTTATTCCCCTTCTGTCCTTTGCCCTTAGTGCACTGGCCCAAGTTCCGGCAGGCCATACCATATGGCTCGACCGCCCATGCACCAGCGACAGCGAATGGGAAACTCGCTCACTTCCCATCGGAAACGGAAACATCGGTGCCAGCATTTTCGGAAATATCGATACAGAATGCATTACCCTCAACGAGAAGTCACTTTGGCTGGGAGGACCTAATGCCAAGCGAGGACCGGAATTCTATTGGAATTCGAACAAAGACGGAGCAAAGGTCCTTAAGGATATCCGACGCGCATTCCAGGAAAACGACCTTGAAACTGCCGCACGGCTGACCCAGGACAACTTCAACGGTACGGTTCCCTACGACACCGTCACCTTCGGAGGCTACACCACACTGGGCGACCTGCGCATCGAGACCGGCATTCCCGCAGAGGACTACAGCGACTACGTCCGTGCCCTCAGCGTCGACAGTGCATTCACCACCGTCAACTTCCGGACATCCGACGGCATCCGCTACGAACGCCGCGCCTTCGTATCCTACCCCGACAACATGATGGTCCTCCGCTACGGAGCCTCCGCCCGCGGATGCCAGAACCTGCGTCTGCAGTATCATCCAAACGCCGCTTCGCACGGCCGCTTCGCAGCCGACGGCAACGACGGCATCGTCTTCACCGGCCGTCTCTACAACAATGACATGGAATACTGCGTACGCATCCGGGCCGTTGCCAAGGGCGGAAGCGTGAGCAACACCGACGGGACACTGACGGTGAAAGGTGCCGACGAGGTGATGTTTCTCTTTACTGCCGACACCGACTACAAGATGAATCTTGACCCCGACTTCAACAATCCCAAAACATACGTTGGCGTCGACCCTGTACAAACCACCGCGCAGTGGATGAAACGGGTGTCGAAAAAGAACTACGGACAGCTTTTCGACAGACATCTCAGAGATTACCTCAGCCTTTACCGCCGCGTCAGTCTGCAGCTGAATCCCTCCGTTGCCGATTCCGGCCTGCCCACCGATGCCCGTCTGGAAGCCTACCGCAAGGGCGCCTCCGACCCGCTGCTCGAAGAGACCTATTTCCAGTTCGGAAGATATCTGCTCATCGCATCCTCACGTCCCGGCAATCTCCCCGCCAACCTTCAGGGCATCTGGGCCAACGGTCTTGACGGCCCGTGGCATGTCGACTACCACAACAACATCAACCTTCAGATGAACTATTGGCCTGCACTCACCTGCGCCCTGCATGAATGCCAGGCTCCTCTCCACGAATTCATCCTCTCGCAGCGTAAGCACGGCACGGCAACCGCCCAAAAGTATTTCAATGCCCGCGGATGGGCGACGAACATCTCGAGCAACCCCTTCGGATTCACAGCCCCGCTCATCGACAAGGACATGTCGTGGAATTTCAATCCCGTGGCTGCATCGTGGCTCGCCACACACATGTGGGAGTACTACGCCTTCACACGCGACCTCAAGTTCCTCCGCGAAGTGGCCTATCCCGTCATCAAGGACTGCGCCAACTTCTGCTGCGACTACCTTTGGCAAAAGAACGACGGCACGCTGACCGCTGCCCCCAGCACCTCTCCGGAACACGGTCCGGTCGATGAAGGCACAACCTTCACCCATGCCGTCATCCGCGAAATCCTGCACGAAGCCTGCCTCGCCGCCGACACCCTCGGCGTAGATGCTGCCGACATCACCACATGGCACAGCAACCTCCTGGCACTTGCGCCCTACGAAACAGGACGTTATGGCCAACTCAAGGAATGGAGCCGCGACATCGACGACCCCGACGACCATCACCGCCATGTGAACCACCTCTTCGGCCTGCATCCCGGCAGCAGCATCTCGCCCCTCACCACCCCCGACCTTGCCCAGGCCTCGCGCGTGGTGCTCGAACACCGGGGCGACGGGGCTACAGGATGGTCCATGGGATGGAAACTCAACCAGTGGGCACGCCTCCACGACGGAAACCATTCTTACCTCCTTTTCCGGAACCTCCTCAGCAACGGCACATGCGACAACCTGTGGGACACCCATCCCCCATTCCAGATTGACGGCAACTTCGGCGGAACAGCGGGCATTGCAGAAATGCTCCTGCAAAGCCACGCCGAATGCTTGCATCTGCTGCCTGCACTGCCCGATGCTTGGGCTGAAGGTAGCGTAAAGGGACTGCGCGCCCGCGGCGGATTCATCGTCAACATCCGCTGGAAGGCAGGCCGCCTTACAGAAGTCGATGTGACTTCGCTTGCCGGAGAGAAATGCACCCTCCGCTATGGAGGCGAAGAACTGGAGTTCGCCACTAAAGCGGGAAAGACCTACCATGCCGGACTCTACAACGGATACCTGAAAATTTCGGAATAAATAGGTAATCAAACTTAGTTTTTACGAATACAAAACCAAGTTATACCCTACAAAACAGTATATAACAAGCAGATTCAACCCTCACTATTCCATTACCCTTATCCAAAAAATCCCCAATGTTCAAACGTTCCCTTTCTTTTGTACTGCTCGCCATGTTGGCAGTCTTTGCCTATGCGCAAGTCGACTTCAAGGTAAGTTACAAACGTGTCAGCCCTACGGAGGTTGACGTCATATTTACCGGAAAAGCAGCCCCCGGGTGGCACATCTATGGCACCAACATCCCCGACGGTGGTCCCACCCCCGCATCCTTCAACATCGACTCCGCCAAGGGTGCCCGGCTGAAGGGCGGGCTGAAGGGCGGACCCGGACTGCACACTTCCGTCGACCCCATCTTTGAGATGGAAGTAAGCTACTACGAAGGTACTGCAACCTTCACTCAGCGTGTGGAACTTACAGAAAAGGACTACGACCTCCAGGGCTATCTGAAGTTCGGAGCCTGCAACGACGAGAACTGTCTGCCCCCCACGAGCATCGACTGCGTGGTAAAGGGCAGCGACGGCCCTACCGCTGCGGCCGCTGCCCCGGCTGAAGACAACGTGCTTCCCGAGGCTCCTGAAACAGCGGTTGCCGCCACCGATTCGGCAGCTGCCCCGATGCCTGCCGCAACCGACAGCGTGGCAGCAAATGCCCTGTGGACTCCCGTCATCGACCGTCTGAATGCCTTCGGCAACGAGAACGACACCACCGGAAAGAGCCTTTGGGTCATCTTCGGCCTCGGATTCCTCGGCGGACTTGTCGCCCTCCTTACACCCTGCGTATGGCCCATCATCCCCATGACGGTGAGCTTCTTCCTCAAGCGTGCGAAGGGCGACCGTGCGAAGGGCATCCGCGATGCCGTCACCTATGGCGTCAGCATTGTGGTCATCTATGTGGCACTCGGACTCATCATCACCACCATCTTCGGTGCATCAGCCCTCAACGACCTCTCCACGAACGCCGTCTTCAACATCCTCTTCTTCCTGATGCTTGTTGTCTTTGCCGCCAGTTTCCTCGGAGGTTTCGAGATTACCCTCCCCAGCAGCTGGACATCGAGTGTCGACAGCAAGGCGGAGTCCACCACGGGCCTCCTCAGCATCTTCCTCATGGCCTTTACCCTCTGCCTCGTCAGCTTCAGCTGCACGGGTCCCATCATCGGCTTCCTGCTCGTTGAGGTCAGCACCAGCGGCGGCACCAGCCTTGCCCCCACCATCGGCATGCTGGGCTTTGCCATCGCCCTCGCCATTCCCTTCACCCTCTTCGCCCTCTTCCCCAGCATGCTGAAGAAGACCAGCCGCGGCGGCAACTGGATGAACCAGGTGAAGGTGTGTCTGGGTCTGCTCGAACTTGCCTTTGCCTTCAAGTTCCTTTCTGTTGCCGACCTCGCCTATGGATGGCGCTTGCTCGACCGCGAACCCTTCCTCTGCATCTGGATCGGCATTTTCGCCACCATGGCCTTCTACCTCTTCGGCTGGCTCCGTTTCCCCCACGACGAGTACGACCCCGATGAGGGCAGCAAGACCAGCGTCCCTGCCTACTTCGTCGGACTTGCCTCCTTCGCCTTCGCCGTCTACATGATTCCCGGCCTTTGGGGTGCCCCCTGCAAGGCGGTCAGCGCTTTCGCTCCCCCCAAGACCACGCAGGATTTCGACCTCGACCACGTGAAGGTCGAGCCCATGTTCCTCGACTACGAACAGGGAATGGCCTATGCCCGTGCCAACCACAAGCCCGTGATGGTCGACTTCACCGGTTTCGGCTGCGTGAACTGCCGCAAGATGGAGCTCGCCGTATGGCACGATGTGAAGGTCCGCGACTATCTGACCAAGGACTACGTCCTCATCTCGCTCTACGTCGACGACAAGACTCCCCTCCCCTCTCCCATCATCGTGGAGGAAAACGGCCAACAGGTGAAGCTCCGCACCGTCGGCGACCGTTGGAGTTATCTGCAGCGTTCGAAGTTCGGCGCCAATGCCCAGCCCTTCTATGTCCTGCTCGACAACGACGGCATGCCCATCGGTCCCTCGCGCAGCTACAACGAGGACATCGACGCCTATGTAGATTTCCTCAAGGCTGGTCTTGAAGAATACCGCAAATAAACTGATTACACCCTTACAAATATCCCTCCCCCCCCTTGCGCACTGCAAGACCCTGGGGAGGGGACACCACAGCACAGCAGACCGCGTTGTACGCTCCTTATGGCGTACAACGCGGTCTTGTTTATTGTATGGAACGGTAAACAGGGAAAATGACAAGGAGGAATGAAGCAGCCTATCTTTCTGCTGCTGTGGTGAACCGTATCTCCGATGCCACAGACGGTGTGCCGTCCTGAGCTATGAATCCGTCACCGAGGATGGAAAGTCCGTAGGCGGTAGAAGGCTTTGTAACAAAGTTCACCGTGAGCGTACGTTTGTCATCGCTCCATGCATGACCCTTATAAGCAGGGAATTCCTTGTCAGTCAGTCCTAAGGAAATGGCCTCACGCATGGGACGGTCGAAGATAATCGTAAGGCACATCTCGCCTGCCGGCACGTTACGCGCGCCATCGCGGATGTTGCTCCTGTAATGTACACGGTGTCTGTCTGCCTTACGTTTCTCCGCCTTCTTGCGCTTTTCGTAAGCCTTGACGTTGAATGCGTTTACCCTCTTCACCAAATCGGGCATCAGCGCCTTCAGTCCCTGAGCTCCCGAAGCAGAAGTCTGCAGATTCTCCATACCCTCCACCAGGGTGGCGGTAAGGGCAAATCCCAACTGCTCCTCCTCGGCAACAAGAGCCTTCACTTCGACAGACTGTAAGTGCCGATGCTGCCGGAGATAAGTGATGACGGAGGAACGTACAAGGGTCTCGTACATCATGATAACGGGGTTGGTGTATGCCTGCCTTTTGAGCATTCCTTCGTGATGCTGGAAAACCTTCACTGCCTTTTGTTCCATTTCGGAATAATGGCTATCGATGAGCGGGTTGCAGTAGGCGTGGCAAAATTCATGGATGACGATTGGGAGCACAGCCGGGGTATTGAAACCGATATGCCCATCCTCATAACGGGCGCATCCGATGACGGGTGTAAGCACATGCCTCCCGTCCTTGGTCTTCGCACTTAGGCCGTAGTTGCACCCTCCGTCAAGAAGGCTGAGGGTGATGCTGAAGGTTGCCCCGTCGTCGTTGAAGAATTTCCCGAACCATGGGATGTCAATCTGCTCTGCCACGGCATCGAACGCCTCCACCGTCGCCTGCCGGATGGAGTCCGTGGAGAGATACCATTTGTGGAAGTCCGAACGGCGATAGAAATCGTCGAGTGCCGGCAGGAATTCCTCCCGCATTTCCGGGCTCCACCTGTCGTCGAGCATCTGCAGCATGTCAGCATCCGTCTCCACACCGTCGTCCTTCAGCCGGAGTGTCTTCCCGAATGCCACCACGGCATCGTATCCTATTCCGGCCCGGTAATACTGCTGTGCGAGCGCCACAGCCTTGTGTCCCTTCAGCGGTGCACACCACGCATCCAGACTTTCTGCATAGGGTGCCACAGCGCACATGTTATACTCCCTCGCTCCGGCAAGGTGCCATACAGTGGCCATGAGGTCTACACACTCGTCGAACCCCACCTGAATCTGTCGGGCGGAAACGACGAGGGTCGACAGCCACGCCGCTAATAGTATTGCTATGCTACGCATGGATGCAAAGGGGGATTATTTGTTCCCGATTTCGGTGAACTCCGCCTTCGGAGCCTTGCAGACGGGGCAGAGATAATCGTCGGGAAGTTCGCCTTCCATCTCCGCCACATAGCCGCAGCGGTTGCATCTGAACCGCCGTTTTCCTCCTGCATCGGCAGGAGCGGCAGCCTCCTTTCCGGCATCCGGTTCCTCAGCCGTGGGAGGCACATAGGTGGGAGCGTTCTTCGGCGCACGGCCCTTCACCACACGGTGATAGTAGTCGTAGGTCATGGGGGTACCCTCGCCTTTGACGGTGTCGACGAGTCGGGCAAGCACCACCACATGGGTTTCGTTGTCCACGAAGTTGATGGCATCGAGCACCAGACGTCCGGCAAACCTTCCGTTCACCATGGGCACGCCCTCGACGATGTCGTAGCCGAAGTCGGCATATTTGTTGTGCTCGCGGCTCGAACGGAACCCGAAACTGCCGATGACACTGGGATCGGTGTCCTCGGCCAGGATGGAGAGTCCGAAGCGACGGGTGCGGCGAATGGCCTCAAGGGTAAAGTTGTTCTTGTTGAGCGAGATGGCGAGAATGGGATTCTGACTCGTCACCTGGAAACAGGTGTTGATGATACATCCTACAGGACGGGGGCCGTCCATGGTGCTCACCACGTAAAGTCCGTAGGTAAGCTTGAAAAGTACAGTAATATCCATAGGGGGTATGCTATAGGGGGAAACTTAATTATCCTGCACAAAAATAGGGATAATTTCCACAGTCGTCCAAATGATTTGCGGTCTTTTTCTACTAAAAACAAGAAGATTCCCCATTTTGTCATCATCGGGAAGGCGTTTCACCTCCATACATCATATCAAAAAAGAGGAGGAAGATACCTGCCTCCGCCCCTCCGTCATCCCCCAAAAAGCAGGAAGGATGCTCCGAATCTGCCGCATTTTGCGGACAAATCGTAAACATCCTTCCTGCCTGTGTGACCCGGCTGGGATTCAAACCCAGGACCTTCAGAACCGGAATCTGACGCTCTATTCAGCTAAGCTACCGGGCCAATGCGGGTGCAAAAATACGGAAAAAGAACGTATCCCGAAAGAAAAGTGCAGAAAAATCCGCACCACAGCCCCAAGAAATGGCGTTTTCGAGGGCATTCGGAGATGGCGAAGCGCACCCCATAGGAGATTTATTTGCAGGAAAAATGAGGATAGGTGCATAAAACACTCGCGAAACACGGTTATTTCCACCTTTTATTTATATCTTTGCCGAAGACTTTGCCCATGCACTCCGGCATGGGTTTCTACGAAAAACACATAATCCCCCTTTCCACTCGTTTCCATGATATCCAGACTTTTCCTTCTCGCCGCCCTCATCCTTTCCAGCGTTTCCACAGCCTGTGGCGAAGCGCTGCCCTCCCGTCTTTCGGACTGGGTGAATCCCCTCATCGGCACCACAGGCATGGGACACACCTTTCCCGGAGCCTGCGCACCCTTCGGCATCGTACAGTTGAGCCCCGACACCGACACCATTCCCCACAATGTCGGGGGCAAATACCAGCCCCGGGCCTACGACTACTGCGCAGGCTACCGCTACGAAGACCCCACCATCGTCGGTTTCAGCCACACCCATCTGAGCGGTACGGGGCATTCCGACCTCGGTGACCTGCTCATACAGCCCCAAATGGGGACACTCCGCTTGAATCCCGGCACCGCCGACAAGCCCGAAAGCGGATACCGTTCGCGCTTCTCGCACGCTACGGAGAAGGCATCGGCAGGATATTATGAGGTGATGCTCGAGGACGACGGCATCAGGGCACAGCTCACCGCCACGCCACGCGTGGGCATACACCGCTACACCTTCCCCGAGGGCGGAGACGCACGCTGCATCCTCGACCTGGCACACGGCATCTACAACTACGACGGGAAGACCCTTTGGGCAAGCCTCCGCGTGGAGAACGACACCCTCCTCACAGGCTACCGCATTACCAACGGATGGGCACGCTGCAACTACACATTCTTTGCCATCGCCTTGAGCAAACCGCTGAAAAGCTACGGTTACCGCGACCGCCAGGAGCCATCCTACCGCGGATTCTGGCGGAAATTCGATGTCAACCACAATTTTCCGGAGATGGCAGGGCGCAACGTAGTGGCATACTTCAACTTCGACAACACGAATTCGCACGAACTGACGCTGAAGGTGGCACTCTCCGCCGTAAGCACCGAAGGGGCGCTGCTCAACCTGAAGTCCGAGACCGAAGGCCGCAGTTTTGAGGCACTTTGCGAGGAAACCAAGGCACAATGGGACCACGAACTTGCCGCCATAGCGTGCGAGGGGACGGCCGACCAGAAGGCGATGCTCTACACCTCGCTCTACCACACCATGGTCAACCCAAGCATCTATATGGACGCCGACCGCCAGTACCGCGGCCTCGACGGCAACATCCACCGCGCCGAGGGTTTCGACAACTATACCATCTTCTCGCTTTGGGACACCTACCGTGCCCTGCACCCCCTGCTCATGCTGCTCAAGCCTGAGCGCAACACCCATATGGTACAGTCGATGCTTGCCCACCAGCAGCAGAGTGTACACCATACATTGCCGGTATGGAGCCTGATGGGGAACGAAGGATGGTGCATGACGGGCTACCATGCCGTGAGCGTGCTTGCCGATGCGCTGGCAAAGGGTGCGGACATCGACCCCAATGCCGCCATTGATGCCATGGTAGCCACGGCGCACAGCACCCGTATGCCGGGACTCAACGATTACCGGATGCTGGGATACGCTCCCTACGACCACGATGCCACGGCAGCATCGAATACCCTGGAATATGCCTATGACGACTGGGCGGTATATGCCGCCGCACAGGTTGCAGGAAGGACGGAGACGGCCCGGGAATTCGCACGCCGTGCTGGGTTCTACCGCAACGTCTACCATCCCCGCACCGGATTCGCCTGCCCGCGCTACAGCGACGGACGCTTCAAGGAGGACATGGACCCTTACCAGACCTACAACGAGGGCTTCATCGAGGGCAACTCGTGGAACTTCTCCTTCCACGTCCCCCACGACGTACAGGGGATGATGGAAACGATGGGCGGCGAACGGACGTTCCGCCAACGTCTTGACACCCTTTTCGGTATGGAACTTCCCGAAAGATACTATGCCGACAACGAGGACATCACCGCCGACTGCCTTGTGGGCGGCTATGTCCACGGCAACGAACCCAGCCACCATGTGCCCTACCTCTATGCCTGGACCCGCGAGCCCTGGAAGACGCAGCAGTGGGTGCAACGACATCCGCGGATTGGGAGGCAACGACGACTGTGGGCAGATGTCGGCATGGTACATCTTCTCGGCCATGGGCTTCTATCCCGTATGCCCTGGCACCGACCAGTATGTACTCGGTGCGCCGTACCTCCCCTATATGAAAGTCAACCTCCCAAACGGGCGCAGCATCGTCATCCGCGCAAAGGGCGTCAGCGACCGTTGCAGGTACGTAAAGAGCCTGCGCGTGAACGGCAAACCCTACGACAAACTCTATATCTCACACGCCACACTGACCGAAGGCTGCACCCTCGACTTCGAGATGAGCGACAAGCCGAACCGCAAACGCGGACTGGACGAGGCTGCCAAACCCTATTCGATGACCACAGGCACAGGCCACACCGCCGCTACATGGAGCGGACATCTCAAAGAAGTCCGTTTCACCGACGAATCGCCCGACACCCAGGGGTCGGCCATATACCACGCCGTGGTGGCAGAGCCTGAAAAATACATCCGCCAGGTGGCGGACGAGGTGATGCAGACGCTCTACTTCTCCCCCGACGACAGCATCCCCATGCTCCATTCCCTCGACTACATCCTGCGGAGCTACAACGGCGTTTCGGCCAAGGACGGTGGCGACGGCCGTGTGAGCATCTGCTACAGCACGGACCATGTGGAACGTGCCTTTGCCGGCAACGACACTGCGAACGTGGACTTCGAGACCCGTGGCGTGCTGCTCCACGAACTCACTCATGCCTTCCAGCTGGAACCACAGGGCATCGGCAACTACGGCAACAGTCCGGTGTTCTGGCAACTCATCGAGGGTATGGCGGATGCCGTACGCGTGATGAACGGCGGATTCCACGGCGAAGCGGACCGTCCGAAAGGTGGGAACTATACACAGGGCTACCGCCATGCCGGATACTTCATCGCATGGGTGACGGAGCACATCGACCGCAATTTTCTCTGGAAACAGTATCAGATTGCCGTGGGAGACCTTGCCAAGGAGTAGCACTACACCTACGGACTCCATCCACACCTTGAGACCGCGGATACCGGACAAAGACAAGAATCCGCCATAAGCCATAGACCATCTGTCCTACACCCCTGAATGCAGGGTCGGACAGATGGTCTTCGTTCATAGGGATAAATTTAGGGATGTTCTATAAATTAGTTTATAAACATTCTAAGAAGTGCTCTAATGCTTGGGCGTTTTTTACCTCTTGCTTGGACTTGCCCATGATTGGCTGCGGCTCGGCATAGCCAAAACAAGTTTTGCTCTGCTCTCACCTTGCACAATCATTGCATCTTTCTGTTCTACAAACACTTACATAGCCCGCTATGTGCGTATTTGCATAACAGAAACCTACTGCGCAATAGTCTAAAACTCGCCTCTGCCGACGCCAAACCGAGAGCCATCAAGTTTACTTGAATGGCCGAGGTGCGAAGGAGGAAG
>SFJN01000203.1 GCA_004555055.1 Bacteroidales bacterium
ACTATGCTCACAAAAGAAATCCTGACAGATATTGCAGCAGCCGTAGAGGTTGTACGCCGTGGAGGAGTAATCCTCTACCCCACTGACACAATATGGGGCATCGGTTGCGATGCCGCAAACGCAGAAGCGGTGGAAAGAGTCTACCGCATCAAGCGGCGCGCGGACTCCAAAGCCCTCATCTGCCTGGTGGGTGGCGAAAACATGCTCCCCTTCTATTCCGACAGCATACCTGAGGTCGCCTACGACCTGATTGAATACTCGGAGCGCCCCCTGACCCTCATCGTGGATAATGCGCGTAATCTTGCCCCTTCGCTACTTGCCGAAGACGGAAGTGTGGGACTGAGGGTAACCAAGGAGGAATTCAGCCGCACATTGTGCAACCGCTGCAAGCGGGCGTTGGTGTCTACAAGTGCAAATATCAGCGGAGCGCCGGCTCCAAAGACCTTTGCCGAGATTTCACCGGAGATTCTCCAGGCGGTGGACTACGTCTGCACGTCGCGACGCGATGAAAAGGGGAATGGGAAGCCGTCTTCCATCATCAAGCTGACCGCCACTAACGAAATAAAGATTATCCGTCCATGAAGAGCATCAAGAGTAGGCTTTCGCCCCGACAATTCCTGTTACTGCTCAGCCTGTGCATAGGTCTTGCTTCCGGACTGGCGGCCAATTTGCTGAAGTGGCTCATACACTCTATAGAGCATCTGCTTACCAAGGGTTTTATCATTACCCAAGGCAACATCATGTATCTGGTATACCCTTGCGTGGGTATCCTACTTTCTGCACTCTTCATCAAGTTCATCGTCCGCGACAACATCGGTCATGGTGTAACGAAAATCCTTTATGCCCTGTCGCGTAACCAGGGTTTCATCAAGGGACACAACTGCTGGTCTTCGGTTGTAGCGTCGGCCATCACCATCGGGTGCGGAGGTTCGGTGGGAGCGGAGTCACCAATTGTGCTCACAGGCTCTGCCATTGGCAGTTTCTTCGGCCGCATCACCGGCATGGACCATCGCACGCTGATGATTCTCATCGGCTGCGGCGCTTCGGGAGCCGTTGCCGGCATCTTCAAGGCTCCCATTGCAGGACTGGTTTTCACCATTGAGGTCTTGATGATCGACCTTACCATGGCCTCGCTTGTGCCGTTGCTCGTCAGCTGTGCAGCCGCAGCTTGCGTAAGCTATTTTATATCGGGAACGAGCACCATGTTCGATTTCAACCTTACCTCTTCGTTTTGTGTGGAACGGGTGCCGGCCTGCGCAATGCTCGGCATCCTTTGCGGGTTGATTTCGCTCTATTTTACCCGGGTGATGAACCGCTTTGAGCGGCTTTTCGGGAAAATCCGTAGCCTTCCCGGGAAGTTTCTGCTTGGCAGTGTAGTGCTGGCGTTGCTTATCTATCTTTTTCCCCCGCTTTACGGCGAGGGATATGGTACCATCGAAACCCTGTTGCATGCCGACAATGCCAATGAGGCCGAGGCCGTGCTCAACAATTCCTGGTTTTACGGTCATTCGTCGCTCCTGCTCCTTTACCTGACGCTCATTGTACTTGTCAAGGTCTTTGCCACAACGGCCACAAATGGCGGTGGTGGTTGCGGCGGAACATTTGCACCTTCCCTTTTTCTGGGCTGTATTGGAGGCTACGTCTTTGCCAACCTTTGGAATCTTTCCGCCCCATTCGGCATAGTCATTCCTTATACCAACTATGCATTATTGGGTATGGCCGGTGTAATGAGCGGTGTATTCCATGCCCCTTTGACGGGTATTTTCCTCATTGCCGAACTTACGGGCGGCTACCAGTTGTTGGTACCGCTTATCATTGTTTCGGCTGTCAGCTATATCACCATACATTCCTTCGAACCTCACAGCATCTATTCCATGCGTCTGGCCCGTCGTGGTGAACTCCTTACGCACGACAAGGACCAAAGCGTGCTGACATTGATGAAGCTCGACGAGCTGACAGATGTGTCACGTCCTACGCTGGTACCGGAAATGACCATGGGTAAAATGCTGCAAGTGGTCTCCACGTCAAAACACCTGCATTTCGGGGTGGTTAATGCTGGTGGCGTCCTACTCGGCATCATTAACATCAATGAACTGCGAAACATCATTTTCCGCTCCGAACTTTACAACACGTTCACCGTTCAGCAACTGATGAAACCACCGAAGGACATCATCCGTACCGACTATTCCATGCTGGAGGTTGTGGCACATTTTAGCAGTCACGACAATTCCACATTGCCGGTTGTAAATCCCGATGGGGTGCTGGTGGGTTTCATCACCCGCAACAGACTCTTCAGCGAATATCGCGAAATCATGAAGGACTTTTCGCAGGAGTGACACTGCGGACACTGCACATAATAGAAACACGACTATGACCTACAAGCAAGAAACCATAAAACCCTATAGCCAGGAAGGGGAAAAGGGGAAGCAGGTGGAACAGATGTTCGACAATATCGCACACAGCTACGACCTGCTCAATCATCTGCTCTCCTTCGGAATAGACCGCCATTGGCGGCGCGCTGCTCTCGAAATGCTGAAGCCGCATGCCCCGAAGAAACTCCTTGACATGGCAACCGGCACCGGCGACTTCGCTCTCGAAGCCATGAAAATTGTCGGACCGGACGAACTGCTTGGAGCCGACCTTTCAGAAGGTATGCTTGAGGTGGCACGTCACAAGGCACAGGGAATCAAAGGCATACGTTTCGAAAAGCACGACTGTATGAACCTCATACTCGAGGACAACAGTTTCGATGCCGTTACCGTGGCATATGGCGTACGGAATTTCCCAGACCTCGAACGCGGACTTCGCGAACTCCTCCGTGTACTACGTCCGGGAGGACATCTCGTCATCATTGAGCTCACCAGTCCCAAAAAGTTTCCGATGAAGCAACTCTTTTGGCTTTACAGCCATCTGCTGATGCCGCTGATAGGAAAGTTGGTCAGTCGCGATGCCAATGCCTATTCTTATCTTCCAGCCACCATGGAGGCGTTTCCACAGGGAGAAATCATGCAAGGTATTCTTGAAAAGACCGGCTACGACGAGGTTTCTTTCCGACGCTTCACCTTCGGACTCTCCACATTATACTTTGCCACCAAACCGCAAGTCTTATGAAACGTTTTGGTTTGATAGGATTCCCTTTAGGACACAGCTTTAGTGCAGGGTATTTTGCGGAGAAGTTCAGCCGCGAGCACATTGATGCGACCTATGAGAACTTCCCCATGTCTTCGCTCGACGGCCTGCGCAGCATGATTGCACATTCGCCCGACATATGCGGACTGAATGTGACCATCCCTCACAAGCAGAAGGTCATGGCGTTGCTCGACGAGTTGAGCGAGGACGCCCAGGCCATAGGGGCTGTCAATGTCATTGCTGTCAGGCGCAGGACGTCTGCTTCAGGAACTGAAGTTAGGCTCAAGGGCTACAATTCTGACGTCATAGGTTTTGCAGACAGCCTGAGCCCGCTTCTTCGTCCGTGCCACCGCAAGGCACTGGTATTGGGTACCGGCGGAGCATCGTGTGCGGTGATTTCCACCCTGCGCAAAATGGACATCGAAACGCTGTGTGTAAGCCGGCGTCAGCAAGCGTCGTACTGTGGTGTACCGGTTATTACCTACTCCGATGTGAATGCCGACGTGCTGGCTTCGCATTTGCTCATCGTGAATTGTACACCGTTGGGAATGAGCCCAAAGACTGACCAGGCTCCCGACATCCCCTATGGTAGCATCACTGCCCGTCACCTTGCCTACGACCTTGTATACAATCCTGCTGAAACGCTCTTTCTGAAGAAGGCGGCAGCACAGGGGGCAACAGTGAAGAATGGACTTGAAATGCTGCACCGCCAGGCCGAGGCAAGCTGGAGATTCTGGCATGCAGACTGAAACACAGTGCAGGCCATACAACAGTAAAAACGACCACAGATGTCCTTGAACGCGCAATCAATTTTGCAGTTTTTGCAATATGCATAGCATAACATCGTGTAAAAAAGGACATTGGAGCACGTTTTTCAACGAAAAGTATTTTGACATCTCGAAATAAAGAGATAATTTTGCACCGATTTTTTGAGTTAACCGTGTTCGCTCG
>SFJN01000024.1 GCA_004555055.1 Bacteroidales bacterium
GTGTAGGAAATGTAGGATTTTTCACGAAACTTTTTTTTGGGGAGGGGGAGGAGGAAGAATGCAGAAACGCCCCATAGGAATGGGAACTCAAAAACATCGGACTTCTTTGAGGCAAACATCCGTACTTTCGATGCAAAACATCCGTACTTTTGCCCAAAGAAGTCCGATGTTTTCAGATTCCGAAAAATAATGACTGAACAAGTTGACTTCGTCTTCCTCTGTCGCGACTCGGGATAGCCCAAGCGAGCTTGGGACTCTCCTCTCGCTGCTCCATCGGTTGGCTTCGTCTTCCTCTGTCGCGACTCGGGATAGCCCAAGCGGGCTTGGGACTCTCCTCTCGCTGCTCCATCGGTTGGCTTCGTCTTCCTCTGTCACGACTCGGGATAGCCCAAGCGGGCTTGGGACTCTCCTCTCGCTGCTCCGTCCGTTGACTTCGCCTTCTTCATCATTGCCACATACAGACACATCAAGGCGGATTCCACGGAGACGAATATCGGTCGGCAAAGGTTTTCCCTGTGACCTGGTATCCGTGTGGAATCCGCCTTGAAAAGAGGGAATAGAAGCAAGGGGGAGAGACGATGAGAGTCCTGGGGAACGAGTACGGCAACTTCTGGGGGGAAGCACCGTTGGATTTCATCCTTCGTTTTCTACGCTCGGCATAATCAATGCAAGCAGTGCTTCTGCCCTCGCTTATCGAAAACGTTCCATCCCCTTCTCCGGCCTACAGACTTATGGTTGCCTTCTGCGTACCGGTGGTGTTTCCGTTCCCCTTCCAAAGCATGGTGGAAGATCCGGAAGGAAGCACAAAGACGGAACCCTCTGCCGAAGGAGCATCGGCATGCTGGTAGAGGGTGCAGGTGGTGCCCTTAGTCACGGCATCCGTAGCGAATATGTTGTAGGAGGAGTTGACGGTGCAAGGCATCTTCCACGTGAGGATGTTGCCACCGTTGCAGGCAATGCTGTAGTACGAACCCTGGGAATAGGAAACGGACGATGACCAACACCGCGAAGGCACAGTGGCTGCGCTGAGCGACGATGCCGACGTGCCGCCCTGGCTGCCGCCTCCGGCTACGAGGGTACCTCCACTGACCACCACGTACGACATATTGTCGCAATCGACACCCATCTCCGCCCCGCCACGCTGACTGAAGGCGATGACAGTGCCGGCGGTAACGCTTACGGCTCCCGAACGGCCGTAGTTCGAATCGATGGCGTCGTTGTTTGTAGAGTAGCAGATGACATCCGCCCCGTTGAAGTTGATTTGTCCGGCAGAATTGATGCAGTCGTCGTAGACCTCAAGGTAGGCCGTTCCGCCGTTGAAGTTCATAGCCGTAGCACTGTTGGCCTTTGCCTCAATGCCCTCGGCCTCCGTTCCGGTGGTCTTCACACAGACGTCGCCGCCATATTGCCAGTAGGCATTGTCGGCCTTGATGGCTTTTGCCGCGGAACCGTTGCCGCCTTCGCCACCGCCGGGAGGCCAACCGCCACCGCCGCCAGGCCATCCTCCTCCGCCGCCAGGCCAACCTCCTCCGCCGCCAGGCCAACCTCCTCCGCCAGGTCCCATTGCAGGAGCGGTCGACGGCGTGTAGACGCCTCCCGTCGTAGTGACGGAAAGCGCCGGACCACTGGCATCGGTTTCCCTACCCACAATGATGTCGTGGTCGCTTTTCACGCCGCGGCCGCCGTTACCGGTCATGCTGACGCTGACGGTTCCGGAGGCAATGTATGCATCGTTGTCCGTCGAAATACCGCGTCCTGCCACCGCACTGTTGTCGATGCTGACGTCGGCACCGTCGACGGTCACGTTGTTGCCCTTGACGGCAGCCACATAAGTGGTTTCGCCATCGAGAATATACGGATTCCCCTGCTGGCTGATGTGCAGTGTGCCGCCCAGCATGGAGATGTCGGTCTTCGACTTGATGCCCTTGGCACCCTCGCCGCTGGTGGCAAGCATCAGCGTGCCGCCGTTGACGGTGAGGAGGCTGTCGCTCTTGAGGGCAGCCACATCGGCACCTGTGATACTGATATCGAGGGTTCCTCCGTTGATGATGAGCTGTCCGTTCTGCTCGTCGGCGTCGTCGTCGGTAATTTCCGCCTGTATGCCGTCGCCTCCCACCGATGCGATGCGTACGTCGCCTCCGTTCATCAGGAAGTATTGTCCGGCGTGCAGGCCGTCGCTGGCGGCAGAGAGCACCTCTATGGTGCCCGTGGTACGTTTCAGTTGCAGATATTCCTTGGTGGACAGTGCATGTTTGGCATGTCCCGTCAACCTCAGCGTACCGCCACCGCTCACTTCCAGGTGTCCCTTGCAGTAGAGGGCAGCCTTCTGCCCAAGGTCCTCCTCAGCGTCGGAGAGAGTGGAGACGGTACCCTCGGCAAGCTCCAAGGCGATGCGCTTGCCGCAAAGGATGTTCATGGCGGCACCGGCGTCGGACGTCAGACTCAGGCCTTCAAGGCGTATGGTGCTCTTGTAGTCGGCAACGAGGGTGAACGAAGCATCGGCAGCGGCACCGGAAAGGACATAGGTGATTTCGGATGTTGTGTCGGTATTGTTCATACTGACATGCTGCCCGTCCGTCTGCACGATGATGCCGGGCGCAGAACTCCTGACGCGCGGTGCGGCATCTTCCGTCCATTCCACATATACGGTTGTAAGGTCGTCCGAGGGCTCCACCTCACCGCCTCCCGTTACGCCACCGGGCTCTTCAAAGAAGAACGAGGCGATGTCGGCAAGAGGGTATGCGACACCCTGTGGCAGCAGGAGCGTCCCGCTTTCGTGGTCGAGCGTCACCTCATCGGCTACATCCAATTCTACGACCGTGGTGCTACCGTCGAGGAAGAGGACGGTGAGACGAGCCGCATTGTCGGCTACAGCCCAAAGGGTAGCGGCGGCAAACAGTGCAACAGGTATGGTTTTCTTAAGCATAATCACGCGAAAAATCAGTAAGAAGTAATATTATTTCCTAAAAAAAGAGATTGCGATATAGTTGTCAAGTCTTAGTTGCATGGCAAAAGTACCAATATCAATGAACTTTTGTCGAAAAAGTTAAACGTAAAAAAGAAAAAATTCGATGAAGAGCGGATTTTTCACTACCTTTGCCGAAGCCCGTCCGCAACATACCGCCATGCTGCCGCGACGGGGCTACTACACATTATTCTAATATAAAAAACCCCATACCCCCTATGCAAATCATTGACGGAAAGGCTACTGCAGCCATTATAAAGGCCGAAATAAAGGCCGAAGTGGAAAAGATGGTCAGCGAGGGCCAGCGCCGCCCGCACCTGGCAGCCATCCTCGTAGGTCACGACGGCGGCTCCGAAACCTATGTCCGCAACAAGGTGCTGGCATGCGAGGCTTGCGGCTTCGAGTCGAGCCTCATACGCTACGAGGCGGACGTCACGGAAGAGGAACTCCTGACACGCATCGATGCGCTGAACAAGGACGAGCAGGTGGACGGTTTCATCGTGCAGCTCCCACTGCCCCAGCACATCAGCGAACAGCGCGTCATCGAGGCCATCGACTACCGCAAGGACGTAGACGGATTCCATCCTGTAAACGTCGGACGCATGGCCATCGGCCTGCCCTGTTTCATCAGTGCCACACCGAAAGGCATCCTTGAGCTGCTGCGCCGCTACCACATCGAGACGAGCGGAAAGAAGTGCGTGGTGCTCGGACGCTCGAACATCGTAGGCCGCCCCATGGCACAACTGATGCTGCAGAAGGAGATGGGCGATGCCACAGTGACCATCGTACACAGCCATACCCGCAACATCAAGGAGGAGTGCCAGCAGGCCGACATCCTCATTGCAGCCATCGGACGCCCGGGATTCGTCACCGCAGACATGGTGAAACCCGGTGCCACCGTCATCGACGTGGGCACCACCCGCGTTCCCGATGCCGCAGCCCCCAAGGGTTTCCGACTGTCTGGCGACGTGGACTTCGAACACGTAGCTCCTCTGTGCAGTGCCATCACCCCCGTTCCCGGAGGCGTTGGCCCCATGACCATCTGCATGCTCATGCTCAACACTCTGGCTGCAGGCAAGAAGGAATACTACCAATAGGGCGATTTCCTCAAAAATAAGGATTGCGGGTGTAAAGGAAATTCCGTTCCTTTGCACCCGCAAACGGTTGATGGCCCCCCTCACCCCACACACAGGTTGTAGCTTCCATCGCCCCTCCTTCTGCACAGACCGACACTAAAACCCCTATACCGACGTGCTCCTTACACTCCTCCTTACATCGCTTTTCCCCACCACTGCCGACGACAGCCTGCACACCGTTACCCTCGACGAAGTGTCGGTGGTGTCGACTCCCAAAGAAACCGGACGCCTGCGCCAACAACCGGCTGCCGTGAGCCTCATCAGCCAGGACATCATGGCGGCAAGCCACATCACAAGCGTCAAAGGTGCCAGCACCGTTGTCCCCAACCTCTTCATTCCGGACTACGGAAGCCGCATCACATCGGCCGTATATCTGCGTGGCGTCGGTAGCCGCATCAACACACCGGCTGTGGCACTGTACGTCGACAACATCCCCTATTCCGACAAATCGGCCTACGACTTCAACTTCCACGACATCGAACGCATTGATGTTCTGCGGGGACCGCAGGGAACGCTCTACGGAAGGAACGCCATGGGAGGAGTCATACGCGTACATACCCGCAACCCTTTCTTCTATCAGGGAACGGACATCAAACTGGGTTATGCCACCGGCGACAACCACCACAACGTGGCCCTGACCCACTATCACCGGCCGAACGACAAGGTGGCCTTCTCCATAGGAGGCTATTATGAAGGCGGAAGCGGACTCTACGAAAACACCACTACCGGGCAAGATGCCGACAGAATGAAGGCCGGTGGTGGACGCGTGAGAGCGGTATACCACGCCTCGGACGCCTGGAAGTTCGACTTCACTGCCTATTACGACTACAGCCGGGAACGGGCCTACCCCTACCGGTATCTTGGAAAGACGGAACAGGCAGAAGAAGACCATCCCGAACTCATCGGCAGCATCTGCAACAACCGCACCCACACCTACCGCCGGTCACTGGCGGGCGGAGGCCTGAGCATCGAGCATGCCGCACCCACATGGAGCATGACTGCCGTGACAGGCACACAGTTCCTGCGCGACCGCATGTTCCTCGACCAGGACTTCATCGCCGACGACATCTATACCCTTGAACAACGGCAGTGTCTGCGCACGGTAAGCGAAGAACTCATCTTCCGTAGCCGCCGGCCCGGAACACGCTGGCAGTGGCTCAGCGGCGTCAGCTTCCTCTACCAGGCTCTGCATACCGAAGGCCCGGTGACATTCTACAGCGACGGATTGCGATGGCTCGAAGGAAACATCAACGGAAACATGCCCGATGCCTCAAAACTGGGAATGCTTTCGGCAATGGGCTTCACCGGGATGGGTATCCGTTTCAACGATGAACGTCTGGATATGGGAGGTAGTTTTGAAACCCCTGTCATCGGAGCTGCGGCGTTCCACCAAAGCACCCTCACCCTGGCACCGGGATTCACCGCCATACTCGGACTCCGTCTGGACTACGAGCATCTGAAGATGGACTACCACGCACCCTCAACGGTCCGCTACACCTTCGCCATGCCCAATGCCATGAACGACAAGATGTCCGTCAACCTCGATGCCCTGCAAAGCCAGTTGCTCTATATGGGAACGCTGAAGGACGACCATCTGAAACTGCTACCGAAACTGGCACTCCGTTACCGCTTTGCCGACCAGCAGAGCAGCGTCTACGCCTCCGTCGCCATGGGACAGCGCAGCGGAGGATACAACCTGCAGATGTTCGGCGACCTGCTTCAGGGAGCCCTCAGCGTGGACATGATGCAAGGCATACGCAAGGGAGTGGTCGAATACCTCGAATCACTCATCGAACAGACGCCTTCCATGCCACAGGTGATTCCGGACCCCGAAAACCCCGGGACTTTCATCCCCCTGCCGGAATATGTGGACCGCACCATGGCATCGAAAATGCCACATTTCGAAACACCCGACATCCATCAGGTGGTCTATAAACCGGAATATTCGTGGAATTATGAGGTAGGCACCCATCTCGACCTCTGCGGAGGCCGGCTTGCTGCCGATGCCGCCGCATTCTTTGTCGATACCCGCAACCAACAGATTGCACGCTTTGCCGATTCCGGACTCGGGCGCATGATGGTGAATGCCGGACGCAGCCACAGTTGCGGTTTGGAGTTTTCGGCAGCAGTGCGCCCCTGGAAGGGACTCCTCCTGCGCGGTGACTACGGATACACCCACGCAGTCTTCAAGAAATACGATGGAGGAAACGGCTTGGACTATACCGGGAATTTCGTCCCCTTCGTCCCGCGCCATACGCTCCATACCGACCTCTCGTACACTTGGAACTTCACTGATACCCGTCTGAAGGCTTTCACCATCGGAGCCGATGTCAGCGGTGCAGGGCGCATATTTTGGACAGAAGCCAACCGACGACAAGCCGAGAGCAAGTCAAGCTTGCTTGAACTATGCCGAGGCGCGAAGGAGGAAGACGTAGTCAATACCCAAAACGAAAATTTCACACCCATTTTGGGAGCAAGGGCTGTGGCAGACTTCGGCCCCGTCAAGGTGATGCTTTGGGGACGCAACCTCACTGATGCCCGCTACGACAGTTTTCTCTTTGAAAGTGCAGGACGAATGTTTGCACAGCAGGCCAAGCCCCTACAGGGAGGCATCGACATCACCATCCGGCTATAATCCGGGGCATAAGTCTGACATAAGCCCCCTGCCTTTAATCATACAATACAATAAATCATACAATGAAACGTTTTCTTACCATCCTGGCGGTGCTTGTCGCCTATAGTTGTGCCTTTGCCCAACAACAGGGCCCTATGTATTTTGACGGGGCATCCAGCTTCTCGGGGGTTTTCATGGGAATGGAGGCTTCGCAAGAGAATCCCTGCGACACTGTTGTCTTCGAACTGAAGTCAACCACCACAGGCGACATCACCATGCCGGCCATCACCTTCAACACCATGAAGCTGACCATCCCCAGTTTTACCATCCACGGGGCAACGTTCGACTTCGACTATACCACCCTTTCCGCCACATTCCACGCAGAACAGGCTATCGATGAGACCATTGTCGTGGACGATGCCGAGAAGAAAATCAGCGGAACGCTCCACGAAGCGGCCTACAACCACGAAGAACGCAGTTTCAGTCTGAAGCTCACCTATACCTACGGCAAAATGCCCGGTTCCATCACCTATGTCTTCAAAGGAGCATACATCAAGCCTGACGGAATTGAGAGTATCACTGCCGGACAAGCAGAATCCACGACCTTCAACCTCTTCGGACAACGGGTCACGGACAATGCGCACGGCATCGTCATCCGCAACGGACGCAAGATTATACGCTGAAATCCCCCATCACCCCTCGCCCAACTTTTCGAAAAAAATATGATTTTCCACGCCTTACCCCCCAAGGATGTCGCCGCCGACGCACGTTTCGAAATCCTGATGCAGGAAATGGACGGCAAGCACGAAATCCGCCGCAGGAAACGTACACTGCCCGCAGAATGGGCGCCACAGAGCGCCATACAACTGACGTGGCCACACAGCGGAACAGACTGGGCACCGATGCTACCGGAAGTAACGGAATGCTATCTGAAAATGGCTTTCGAGATGGCATCGCGACAGCCGCTACTCATCGTCACACCGGAACCGGAAAACCTTCAGCAACTGCTGGAACAACGGTTGCCGGCAAATGTGCTGGAGAACATCTGCATCGTCAAAGCCGAGACCGACGACACCTGGGCACGCGACCACGGATTCATCACCGTCGAGGATACCGACGGATGGCATCTGCTCGATTTCCGATTCAACGGATGGGGCGGAAAGTTTGAGGCACAGCACGACAATGCCATCAACGCCGAACTCTACCGCCAGGGAGTGCTGCAGGGGCACTATGACAATTGCCTCGATTTCGAACTCGAAGGCGGATCCATCGAGAGCGACGGCGCCGGCACCATCCTCACCACCGCAGAATGTCTGCTTAATCCCAACCGACGACAAGCCGAGAGCCATCAAGTTTACTTGAATGGCCGAGGCGCGAAGGAGGAAGGCGAAGTCAACCGACGACAAGCCGAGAGCAAGTCAAGCTTGCTTGAACTATGCCGAGGCGCGAAGGAGGAAGGCGAAGCCATGGAGGAAGGCGAGGCCAACCGCAGGCATGCGGGAGACGCCGTGCCGCAGGTCGACAAGGCAGCCGTGGAACGGATACTGCAGGAACGCCTGGGAGCACAGCGCATCCTATGGCTCCACCACGGTTATCTCGCAGGCGACGACACCGACAGCCACATCGACACGCTGGCACGGCTTTGTCCCGACAATACCATACTCTACGTCAGATGCGATGACAGCAACGACGAACACTATCCTGAACTCAAAGCCATGGAAGCAGAACTCACGGCTCTGCGTACTGCCGAAGGCAAACCCTTCAGGCTCATCCCGCTGCCTATGGCCAAACCTTGCGTGGAGAACGGCGAACGACTGCCGGCAACATATGCCAACTTCCTCGTCATGAACACTGCGGTGCTCGTACCCACATATGCACAGGAGAACGACGCACTTGCCCTACGCAGGGTGGCAGAGGCCTTCCCCGGACGTGATGTCGTGGGCATCGACTGCCGACCGCTGATTGTGCAGCATGGCAGCCTGCACTGTTGCACCATGCAATATCCACGTGGCGTATACCGCATACCCCATGCAGAATAAGGCCCGACGCGTTTTTCATGCAGCAACAGCCGCATGCCTTCTCCCCCATATCCAGGTAACAACAATCAGGAAAAAACTACTCACGGCCAGGAAATGCCCCACATGGACCTCCATACATCCACCCATTACGACGAAGAACTCACATCCGCCGGCATCCGCGTCACCGCACTCCGCAGTCTGATATGGCGCACACTGCGGCAACAGATGCGCAATGCATTCTCGCTTGCCGATGTGGAAGACCTGCTCTTCACGGTCGACAAGTCAACCGTCTTCCGCACACTTACCCTGTTTTCCGAAGCACAACTCCTGCATCTCATCGACGACGGTTCAGGAAGCCAGAAATACTGCATCTGCCAATGTCACGATGACGGACACCATCACGGACACGTACATCTCACATGCATAAAATGCAGGAGGACATGGTGCCTCGACGAAGTGGACATTCCTGCGGTGGAAATTCCAGGAGACTTCATGGTTCGCGAAACGGAATATGTGGTAAAAGGCATCTGTGCAAAATGCCGGAGGATGATGTAGGGGGCGGCGGGGCTTCCACCTTCAATCATAATACGATTTCATGAAAACACAGATGTTACGGAAACTGTTGCTGACACTTTTGCTGGGCGCAGCAACCTCCTTCTCACATGCATGGGGCGAAGCCGGACGGCACCGGTTCACAGTCACCCAGACCAAGGATATCTACGAAAGCATTGCCAAAGCACGCAGTCTGCCGGCAGGTGACACGGCATATATCCATTTTGCAAAGGGGACCTATGCTTTGGAAAGACCCATCGTGCTCACTGCCGGCGATGACAGGCCGATGGTATTTGAAGGAGACGGCGGGGAGAAACCCGTCATCAGTGGCGGCATACGGCTCACTGGCTGGGAACACACCAAAGAGGGCTGGTGGCGATGCCGGGTGCCACAGGCAGGAGTATACAAATGGTGCTTCGAACAACTGTATGTCAACGGCAGACGTGCCGTAAGGGCGAGGACACCGAACGAAGGGTGGTTCGAACTCGACGACATGCGGGAACATGTTGCGGCAAGCGGAAGCGGACGCTTACAACCGCTGGCTGCGCAGACGATGACCACACGCCCGGAACACCTTGCTACATTGCGGGGAATTCCGGAAACTGAACTGGCTGACGTACAGGCAGCCTTCTTCTACAAATGGGACTATTCTCGCTCCTTCCTCCTCTATGCCGAACCCGACTCCGGACGCTTCTACACTGTTGGCAAAGGACAAAAGCCATGGAATCCCATCACAAAAAACACCCGATTCTTCCTTGAAAACTACCGTGCGGCACTTGATGCTCCGGGAGAATGGTTCCTTGAAAAGGACGGTACGCTAATCTATATCCCTTTGCCGGGAGAAGATATGCAGACGGCCGAAGTCTATGCTCCTGTTCTGGAACGGCTCGTTGAAATCAGAGGTACCGAAAACAGGCATGTGAGCGACAAGCAGTTCCGAAACCTTTGCTTTGCACATACGGCCTACTATACCCCGAAAACCGGTGTGCCCCCACAACAGGCCGCTGCAAACATCGATGCCACCATTCAGGCAGACTGTGCAGACCGCATCGTGATTGAAGACTGCGAGATACGACACACCGGAAACTATGGCATATGGTTCCGCAAACATTGCAAGGACAACGTCGTCAGCCGCAGCCTGCTCTACGACCTCGGCGCAGGAGGAATAAAGGTGGGGGGCTCCTATTGGAAGGAAAATGAAACAAACGTTACGGGCGGCACTATCATCGACAACAACATCATACGGCATGGCGGACTCTTCTTCCCGTGTGCGGGTGGTGTAGTGCTACTCCATACCAGCAACAACCGTGTCACGCATAACGATATAGCGGACATGCGCTACTCCGGCGTGTCGGTGGGATGGGTATGGGGATATTCTGCCAGCCCGTCGGTTGCAAACATCGTGGCATACAACCACATCCATCACCTTGGATGGGGACAACTCTCCGACATGGGGGCCATCTATACGCTCGGAGTTTCTCCCGGCACGCGCGTGGAGCGCAACGTCGTACACGATGTATATTCTTACGGCTATGGCGGTTGGGGACTCTATATGGACGAGGGGAGCACCGGCATCGTTATGCGCGACAATCTGGTATACCGCTGCAAGAGTGGCGGTCTGCACCAGCATTACGGCAAGGACAACGTTGTCACAAACAACATCTTCGCACACAGCATCCTTCAGCAACTGCAGCTCACACGCAAGGAGGACCACCGTTCGATGACGTTCACCCACAACATTGTGTCTGTCAACCAAGGAAACATTTTCAAAGGAGCATGGGACAAGGCAAGTGTGGATATGGACTACAACTGCTACTACGACGAGACCTTGACCGGGAACGCATATTGCGGCAAGACCTTCGCAGAATGGAAAAAGCGGAAGGAACCACATAGCGTATGCGAGAGTCCGATGTTCCGCAACCCCGCACAGGGAGACTTTACATTCACCTCCCTGCGCACTGCCAAAGCCATCGGTTTCAAGCCTTTCGACACTTCCCAGGCCGGAGTATACGGTGACGACGTTTGGAAAGACAAAGCCTCCATGTCACCGTCGGAAATCGAGGCATTTGAGCGTATCGTCAAGTCCGGGCAAGAGTAAACCAAAACCTCTGTTTCCACAATCGTCCCCCCCACAAAAAATGGAGCAGCCTCCCACCCCACAGCAGTGGAATGGGAGGCTGTTTTCTTTTTTACTCTACATCGACATCCTTGCGCCTAATGGGTCATTCTTGCCGGAAATAAAAGATGTCGAGGGCATGGGCAATGCCGTCTGAATCGTTGTCGAGGGTGACGAAACGCGCTGCCTCGCGGAGACGCGGAGTGGCATTCGCCATGGCAATGCCCATACCGGCATAGCGTATCATGCCAAGGTCGTTGTCCCCGTCGCCAAATGCCATCAACTGCGCAGGCGAGGCATCCTCAACCTGAAGGATGCGCTTCAAGGCCCCGGACTTGTCGATGCCTGCCGCTACAATCTCCATAAAATTCGGAGTGGAACGGCACACCTCAAGACGTCCCGCAAAGACGGACTGCAACAGACGTTCTGCCTCGGCAAGTGGACCGGCTTCGCCTACCATCAGGAATTTTACCGGAGGTTGGGGCAGTCGTTGCAAGGTCTGCTCCAAGGCATCGCTCCCCACAACGGGCATGCCGTTGATGGCGGCGTTGCGGACCACATGGTCATTGAAGGGAGCATTGGTGAGGATGTTGCCATCGGCATGTGTGACCAGAGGAAGACCGAGCCGGCGGCTCCATGCACAGACCTCGCCAAGGGCCTCGGAAGGCAGACAGCAGCGATAGAGCAATGCACCGTCCATAGCCCTGGAAACCTCACCGCCATTGTACGCCATGATATACCCTCCCCGCGATGCCAGGCGCAACTCTTGGGCTATGGGAGCAATGCCTTCCGGCGGACGGCCACTGGCTATGATGAGCTTTACGCCCTGCTCCTGGGCGGCATAGAGGGCCTGCAGGGTGCGGGGGGTGATGTGCTTGCTGCTGTCGGTGAGTGTGCCGTCAAGGTCGAGGGCTATAAATTTTATAGTGTCCATTGGCTGATGATGCTCCCGGAGAGATGATGGATGCTGAATGTACCGTCGCAAAGGGTAGCAAAGGTGGGAGGATTGCCGCCCTTGGGAAAGGTAGGGCTACCGGGATTGACGACCAACGTGCCGTCGGTGGCCTGCGTAAAACCCTGAAGATGGGTATGACCGTGGATGATGGCATCGTAACGCCCATGGGGAAGTGCCCCGGCATGATAGTGATGACCGTGCGTCAGGAAGTAACGATGCCCGCCATCGGCAAGGATGGCATAGGTGGCCATAATGTCGAAATGGAGCAACATCTGGTCGACCTCGGCATCGCAGTTTCCACGAACGGCAATGATTTCACCGGCATGGGCATTGAGGAGTTCCACCACCCGCGGAGCATTCATGCCTTCCGGTACACTGTTACGGGGACCGTAATAGAGGATGTCGCCCAAAAGAAGCAACTGGTCATAGTGGCCGGCATCGTAAAAACGGAGTATTTCTTCCAATGGGCCTGGGGCTCCGTGAAGGTCGGAAGCTATAAGATAGCGCATATCAAAAAAACGTTTGGTATGGGGGGCATATGGTTTAGGGGCATACCTATGACTATGGGAATGCCGCCAAAGCGAGAAAGGCAAAGGTTGTGGCTATCGCAGTTGGAAGTGATAAGGCACGGTAATGCGGGTGCAGGTAGGGCATCCGTTCATGGTACCAGGTTTCCATTGCGGCATTTCGCGCACCGCCTTCATCACAGCAGCATCAAGAATGGGATGCAGTTTGCGCGTTAGTTGAGGTTCGAGTACACGTCCCTCCGTATCAATAATGAAACTTACTTCCACATCGCCCTCAATCTTATCTTTTATGGCCCGCTCGCTATAGATGCAATGGGTGTCAAGGAACCGGATAAGCGCCTTCAGCCCACCAGGAAAGACAGGCATTTCTTCCACTGCTTTTGTCGGAATCAACTGCGGGCCTTCCACAGGGAGCGTTTCATCTGCCTGCTGATGGTCGGCGGCACGGTCGGTAATGGTGTTTTCGGGCACGAAATCGCCCTCATCGGGACCCTTGATACCTATCTCCGTCGACTGAAGTTCTGGAACGGCATCGTCCACAACCTCCGGGATGTCGTCCACGGCATCGGGCGAGGCATGCGGCACCGCCCTGCGACCGGTGGAAACATAGCGCTCCGTTTCATCGCGAAGCGGAGCAAGTTGTACCACATGCTGCATCTCTTCGGCCACACGGTTTATGGCCCGCCCGGCAAAGACCATGACAACTATCAAAAGAAGCGTAATCAACAGGAAAACACCCCCCACCACCATCAGGGCAAACCGATAGCGACGTCCTGCGCGGGCACGCAGGACGTAAGCCCCGTAAGCACGGTTGCGGCCTTCGAAGACCATATCGCACCATGCACGGCTATATAAAGGTGACACTTTCATGATTCAAGGGGGGAGGCATATGCAACCCATGCCTCTTCCATTTGAAGGAGACACACACCGGAATGCACATAAAAAAGACATTTCTCCGACACAGCCCAATCCTCCTGACAGAAAAGACAACGTTCCAACAGCCAGAGCAGTCATACACAGGAGAGACTGCAGGGTGTGAACTTTTTGACAACTCACCGCGGCGTTTTCGCTAACGCTACGGCTTTGTTGCCGGTTTTTGTCCGCTTTTATAGTGCAAAAATACAGCGGATTTCCAAATTATATCGTAATTTTGTCGCATTATTTGAAGATGAAAATGAAAAAAATATTAATTCCCACAGTTTTCTTCACCGTTTGCCATTTGGCCTATGCCCAAGGGGAGAGTTCTGCCATGCGCGTCATGACACTCCCTACGACGGCACACAATGTGGCATTGGGCGGCGAGAACATCACAGCCATGGACAACCAGCCGGGGGTGGGCTTGCACAATCCGGCGCTGCTGGCCGGCACCGACACCCGATGCGCGGCACTCCAGTTCATGACCTATGCAGACGGGGGAAAATGGATGGGCGCAGAATACGCCATGGCCTTCGGGGAGAGACACACCGGGGCTGCATACTTGCACTTCATGGGCTATGGAGAGATGGACGAAACTGATGCGTCAGGAAATGTTATCGGCACTTTTGCACCAAAGGATGCCGTCATGGGTGTAGGCTATTCATACCTCCTCTCCGACCATTGGGCCGGCGGCGCAAATTTCAAGGCTGCATATTCACGTATCGCCGACTTCTCCTCGGCATCGCTCGCTGTAGACCTCGGACTCAATTATTACGACGCTGAAAAAGCACTGAGCGTTTCAATGGTGATGCGAAACATCGGAGCACAGATAAAGACTTACGACGGTGTGGTGGAACGTGTCCCCTACAATCTGCAACTGGGACTGACGAAAGGCCTTGCCCACCTGCCGGTGGAATTCCATGTCACCCTTACCGACCTTACCCGATGGAAAAAGAGTGATTTTCTGACCGTTCCCGACACCGAAAAGGAAAAACAGAACGGTGACGGAACTGCCAGCCTCAGTACAGGACGGCTGATGCTGAACCATCTGGTGTTCGGCATCGAAGTGAAGCCACGCGAGAACATATGGATTGCCGCAGGATACAACTTCCGCCGCGGATATGAACTGCAAGCCGCCGGCAAAGGACATCTCGCCGGACTTTCGGCGGGAGCTGGCATCAGGTTGCAACGCTTCAGCATCGGACTGGCATGGGCAAAATACCATATGGCAGCGCAATCCCTGATGGGGAATTTCGCCGTTTCATTCTGACGTTTCTGGAATCAAAACGGTAAAAAAGACGACAGCACCCATACCCCCATGAAGATAGAAATCGACGAACAATCAGGCTTCTGTTTCGGAGTGACGCGGGCCATTCAGAAGGCGGAAGAGGAACTCTCGCACAGCGAAAGCCTCTATTGCCTGGGAGACATCGTACACAACGGACGCGAATGCGACCGGCTGCACGAAATGGGACTCCTGATGATCAACCACGCCACCTTCGGACAGTTGCACCACACCAAGGTTCTGTTGCGTGCACACGGTGAGCCGCCTGCCACCTACCGGCAGGCCGAAGCACAGGACATCACCATCATCGATGCCACATGCCCCGTGGTGCTCAACCTGCAACGACGCATCAAGAAGGTATATACCGAACACCCCGAGGCACAAATCGTCATCTACGGGAAACCCGGACATGCTGAAGTGCTGGGACTGGTGGGACAGACCGACGGAACGGCTGTTGTGGTGGCAAACACCGACGAGGCAAAGCACCTCGACCTGCAACGCACCACTTACCTGTTTTCGCAGACCACCAAGTCGGTCGAGGGATTCAAAGCCATCGTCGACTATCTGACGGCACACATCCTGCCACCTGCCGAATTCCACTATGCCGATACCATCTGCCGGCGTGTGGCAGGACGTCTGCCGGATATCCAGAATTTTGCCCGTCGCCATGACGTCATCATCTTCGTCGCCGGAAAGAAAAGCAGCAACGGACGCGTTCTCTATGAAGCATGCAGGAACGTCAATCCCAACGCTTACCATATCGAAGATGCCGGAGAACTGCAAAGGGAATGGTTCGAAAAGGCTGAAAGCGTAGGGATATGCGGAGCAACCTCCACACCGAAATGGCTGATGGAACACTGCGCCGAGCACATTGCAGGGATGGTGTTGTAACCTTCGCCCTGCTCTGTGGCTTCGTCTTGCTCCTCCGCAAGGTTCCCTTGCCCATTCCTCCATTCCCGAAAAAACCTATAACAAAAAAACAGGAAATTGCAGATACGGCAGGGATACCCTCCGTTGCAAATCCCTTATACCCCCCTTACGATGAACATTGCACTACTGCTTTCAGGAGGCGTGGACAGTGCCGTTGCCTGCCATATGCTGATAGAACACGGTCTGAAACCCGACCTCTACTATATTAAAATCGGCATGGACGGTGACGATGAACTCACCTGTACTGCCGAAGAGGACCTCGAGATGTGCCGTGCCATCGCACACCGCTACGGACTGCCGTTAGAAACGGTTGACCTGCAACGCGAATATTGGGACCGCGTGGTCACCTATACCATGGACCACGTGAAGCGCGGACTGACGCCTAACCCGGACGTCATGTGCAACCGGCTCATCAAGTTCGGGGCTTTCGAAGAAAAGGTCGGATACCGCTACGACCGACTCTGTACCGGACACTATGCCCGATGCATCAGAGACAACGAAATCTTCTGCGACAACGCTACTGCAGAACCCGAACTCACCCGTCTGCTCCAGGAAAAAGGTTCCGGGGCATCCGGAACATGGCTCGCCACAGCACCGGACCCCGTAAAGGACCAGACTGACTTCCTTGCACAACTTTCGGCACAACAGGTGGAAAAAGTGATGCTGCCGCTGGGACATCTGCTGAAAGACGATGTCCGGCGCATGGCCACTGAGGCACGACTGGCTCCTGCACGCCGCAAGGACTCACAAGGAATCTGCTTCCTCGGAAAAATCAACTATACTGATTTTGTCCGTCGATTCCTCGGAACTCGTACGGGCGATGTCATAGAAATCGACACCGGTCGTAAAGTGGGTGAGCACCAAGGATACTGGTTCCACACCATAGGACAGCGAAAAGGACTGGGACTGGGGGGCGGACCTTGGTTCGTCGTCAAGAAAGACATCGACGAAAATATCCTCTTTGTCTCGCACGGCTACGACAACCTACTGCAATACGGAAGGAGTTTCAACATTGCCGGCTTCCATTTCATCACCGGCGACCCCTGGCCTGCCGAAGGACAAATCGAAGTGACCTTCAAGGTTCGCCACACCGACCGCTGGCGGACAGGCATACTGACACGCACTGCGCCCGACGCAACTAACCCGGAAGGCACCTTCCACATCGACGGAAACGACCCCATCCAGGGCATCGCACCCGGACAGTTTGCCGTCGTCTACACACGCGACGGACACATTTGCATCGGCAGTGGAGAAATTGCCATCTGATACCCTTACAGAAAAAATCACCACCATCATGATTGAAGACATACGCTCGGCTATTGCCGCCATCCCCTATCCCCAACGTCCGGAAGGACTCTACGAACCGATTGCATACGTGATGTCCATGGGTGGCAAACGCCTGCGGCCCATGCTCATGCTACTTTGCTACAGCGTCTTCCGACCCGACTGGCAAAAAGCACTTCCCGCAGCCACCGCACTGGAACTTTACCATAACCACACTCTGTTGCACGATGACCTTATGGACCATGCCGACGTACGTCGCGGGAAACCCACTGTGCACCGCCGGTGGGACGAGAACACAGCTATCCTTTCGGGCGATACGATGCTACTCATGGCAGCCCGACAAATGGCACAGCAACGCATCGGACGACATGAGGAAGCCAACGAATGCTTCCTGAAAAGCGCAATCGAAATTTGCGAAGGACAACAGTATGACGTGAATTTCGAAAAACGCCACGACGTCACCGAGGAGGAATACATCGAAATGATTCGGCTCAAGACCAGCGTCCTGCTGGGATGCGCGGCAAAAATCGGCGCACTGCTGGCAGGGGCTTCTGACAAGGACTGCAACATCCTTTATGCCTTTGCCGAAAAAATCGGACTGGCATTCCAGCTCCAGGACGACTGTCTCGACTGTTTCGGCAACGAACAGACCTTCGGAAAGCGCATTGGTGGCGATATCCTTTGCGGAAAGAAGACCTTCATGACCGTGGCTGCCATGCAGCGCATGGAAAACGATGCCGAACGCAAGGATTTTCTCGACGTCCTCGACGCAAAGGCCGACACCCCGGAGGCAGAACGCAAAAAGATTGACCTCGTCATCGACATCTACCGGAAACTGGGCATTGCCGAAGTCGCCGACGCCCGCATACAGCAATGCTACGACGAGGCGCACCGCATCCTGCTCACTCTCGATGCCGACACCGCCACGCTGTGGAATTATGCCACCTCGCTGCTCGGACGGGAATCCTGACACTTCCCTGCCCCCACTCCGAGAAACGCCCCCCCCCTATTTTGTCTACGATGGAATTCATTGACACCCACTGCCACATCTATGGCGAAGAATTCGATGCCGACCGCACCGAGGTGGTGCAACGTGCCGCAGAGGCAGGCGCTTCGGCACTTATGCTCCCGAACATCGACGCACGAAGCATCGGTGCCATGATGACCCTCTGCCGCCAGTTCCCTGTCCTCTGCCATCCCATGATGGGGCTTCACCCTACGGAACTTCCTGCAGAACCGACACCTGTACTGGAAATGATGGAACAGTACATCGCCGACGACCGGCAACGGCAGCATCCGCTGCTGAAAGCCATCGGTGAGGTGGGGGTAGACCTGTATTGGGACGCATCGCGCCGTGAAGAACAGATGGAGGTTTTCCACCGGCAGGCGCTGTGGAGTTGCCGCTATGGGCTACCGCTCGTCGTCCATTCCCGCTCGGCACATGCCGAACTCATGGAGGTGTTTTCGCCACTGCGAAACCGGTTGTGCGGAGGGGTCTTCCACTGCTTCGGAGGCACTGAGGAGGAGGCACGCGAGCTGCTCGGTTTCGAAAATTTTGTGCTGGGCATCGGCGGTGTCGTCACCTTTAAGAAAAGTCCGTTGCCGCAGGTGCTGCAACGCTGCGTTCCCCTTGAGCGCATCGTCATCGAGACGGACGCTCCCTATCTTGCCCCCACCCCGCATCGCGGCAAACGCAACGAACCGGCATTCCTCACATTCGTCATCCAACGTCTGGCAGAGGTCTACGCCACCTCTCCCGAAACCGTGGCTTCCGTCACCACCGACACTGCTAAACGTATCTTCAGACTCTGAAGTCCCCCCCCCAAAAAAAACGCCACCTTCCCCCCATGCCCTATTATATCTCCAACTATTCCGAAGACCGCAGTCAGAACCTCTACAATGCCGTACTTGCACTGCTGAAGGACGAAGGACTTTTCCGTAAGCCCGAGCTCACAGCCAAGGCCGTTGCCGAACGCCTCGACGTGAACCCCTCAGCCATCAGCGCCGCCATCGCCTACAAGACCGACAGCAATTTCAGCCGCCTTCTGGCACGACTCAGGGTGCGCGAGGCCTGCTTCATGCTACGGAATAGGAAATACGACGACCTGACGACAGAAGAAATCGGACTGCGTGCCGGTTTTGCTTCAAGGCAGACTTTCTACAACTGCTTTTCGAGGGAGATGATCATGACGCCCCGACAATACCGGAAAGCCAGCGCCGAAGAGAGGGAAAAAGTGGACAGAATGCTGCGCATACATCTTTAGTGTGTGTGCCATACTCCTATACGTATTTATTCCCCGTCAAAACTCACTACACCTACGTTTCGAAAGAAAACGAAGGAAAACCAACGTTTTCGTTAAGCCAAATGAGCAATGATGAGCTTGCTCAATCATTGCCATGGCGAGAAAATGTGGGATGAAATCCAACCTTATATTCACACCATGATTGACCCTAAGACCCGCAAGAAACTGATTGCCTTGGTACACAAGCAGGTCGTTCCTGCCATCGGGTGCACCGAACCCATCTGCGTGGCTCTCGCCTGTGCCCGCGCTACCGAAAAACTTCAGGCCCTGACCGGGCGCACCGACCTTGTCCCCTCACGCATCGACGTGCGACTCTCAGCGAACATCCTCAAGAATGCCATGGGAGTAGGAATCCCCGGCACCGGAATGGTGGGACTTCCCATTGCCATCGCCCTCGGCGCACTCATCGGTAAGAGTGAGTACGGACTGGAGGTGCTACGCGACTGTACCCCTGAAGCCGTGGCACAGGGACGCAAGTTCATCGACGAAGGACGCATCGACATCCGCTTGGCCACTACCGAAGACTTTGAACGCCACACTTCACGGGGTGCGTCCAGGAAGCCAACACCAGCATCCAGGCCCCTGTAAACGCAGAATCAGAAGAAGAGTCTGAAATCCCCGAACTGAACATGCAGATGGTCTATGACTTCGCCACTACCACCCCCTTGGAAGAGATAGCATTCATCAACGAGGCAGGAAAGTTGAACATGGAGGCTGCCAAGCGAAGCCTTGAGCAAAACTACGGGCATTGTCTGGGCAAGGCCATGCACCGTCCCCTTGGCCGTGGTCTGCTGGGCGATACCATCTTCAGCCACGTACTAATGGCTACCAGCAGCGCGTGCGACGCCCGTATGGCTGGTGCCATGATTCCCGTCATGAGCAACAGCGGCAGCGGAAACCAAGGCATCTGTGCCACCAATCCCGTCATGGTATTCGCAGATGAGAACCACAACACCTACGAAGAGCGTACCCGCGCCCTGATGCTTTCGCACCTGACAGCCATCTACATCAAGCGCCATTTGGGCAGCCTTTCAGCACTCTGCGGATGCGTGGTGGCATCCACAGGAAGCAGCGTCGGAATCACCTATCTTATGGGAGGGAAATACGAGCAGGTTACTGCCGCCATCAAGAATATGATTGCCAATCTAACCGGCATGATTTGCGACGGAGCCAAACCCTCGTGTGCACTGAAACTGACCAGCGGCGTAACCACAGCCATGCTCTCTGCCATGCTTGCCGTACAGGGCGAATGCGTGACAGAGGTGGAGGGCATCATCGACCGCGACGTCGACCGCAGTATCCGCAACCTTGCCACCATTGGTTCGAAAGCCATGAACGAAACTGACCTCTGCGTGCTGAATATCATGACAAACAAATAACACCGGACACAGGGATACGTACAGCACCGGCTCCCGCCGACTACAGGAGAAGCAACCTGCCCTCCCGTCCAGGATTCTCGACAGACATCCAAGACAGGACAAAGCAAAAGCACACATAATGAAAAGCAAGAAAATGACATTTCCCCTTGTGGTGGAACCCTTTCAGGAAGACTACTCGGGACATCTCTCATGGTCGAACCTCGGCAACTTCACCCTGCGCATTGCCTCACTCCACGCCGAGGCACACGGATTCGGCATCAGCTACATGATGAGCCACCGGCGCGGTTGGGTGCTTTCAAGACTTGCCATCGAGCTCCAAGAGCGTCCACGAAGTCTGCAACACTACAGCATCGCCACATGGGTAAGCCGTATTTTCAGACAATTCACCGAGCGCAATTTCGAATTCCGCGATGCCGACGGCTGCATCATCGGACATGGCATCAGCACATGGGCACTCATTGACTACGAAACCCGGCAGCCTGTGAACCTCGAAAACCTTCCCAACGGCGGTTTCCAGGATGCTGTATTGTCCGAGGTGCCGCCCATCGCCCCCTACAGCCGAATCCGGGTGAAGGAACCTTCCGTCAGCCTCCACCACCATTGCGGCATGACGGACCTCGACATCAACGGCCATGTCAACAGCATACGCTACATCGACTGGGTGCTTGACGCATTCACCCTTGAATGGCACAAGGCACATGCCGTGCACCGCATAGAAGCCGCCTTCGGGCTTGAGGGATATGCCGGAGATGAGGTGGACATCATAGTAGAGGCTGTCGGTGAAAATGCCTATGCCGCTGAAATAAAACGTCAGTCCGACGGTGCCACGCTTGTAAAAGTGATGCTCTACTACCATTGACATCCCCAAAGGGTGCGGCATCATGCCAAGGAAAAACAGGCAGGCCGAGGAATCTGCCCCGACAAACGTCACGGCTCTTCCACATCACCATGATGTCCCCACCCTGTAGGTTATTCCCATCAAAAAAAGCAATACTGTACAGGCTTTGTTTTGCTGTTTCAACAAATCAAAACAAGCATTTTTCAAAAATAAATGCCTCACTTCGCCGTCTTTTTTGCACATCAATTGAAATTCTGAGCAAAAAACATCGTAATTTTGCACAGCAAACTTCAAAGTGAGCAATATTTTAGTGCTATGTTATTGAAGTGCTCTCAAAGACAGACAAAGAGTACAGTTAAGTGTTTTTTCAATTGACAGAAGACGGTTGCAGCCTCCCCGCTCCGCACGAAAAGGGACCAAGGGCTGTAACCGTCATTCCATTTTCCGGACATCTCCCCCGGTTCATTGTGCCTTCAACCCGTTGTATCACCGCTTCGACGGCTACACTGCCGCCGTCACTGGAGTCAATATTGAATCTGTTTACCAGCCCAACTTATGCACATCATCGCCCACATACTTACTGATTTCAGCACGAAATTCGGCATTCCCCGCCAAAGCGGCCTTGTGGAAAGCCTCCGTGGCACCATTGTATTCACCCCTCCCTACCGCAATACAGACGCCCTGCGAGGCCTTGAGGGTTTTTCCCATTTATGGATTATATGGGACTTTTCTGAAGCACATCGTCCGGAATGGTCACCCACAGTCCGCCCACCACGTCTTGGCGGCAACCGGCGAATGGGAGTCTTTGCGACACGTTCACCCTTCAGGCCCAATCCAATCGGACTTTCGTGCGTAAAGATTGAGGGCATCGAACTGAAGACATCACAAGGCCCGGTCATACACGTCAGTGGTGCCGACATGCTTAGCGGGACTCCAATATACGACATCAAGCCTTACCTGCCCATCACCGATGCACACCCAGACGCTTCGGGCGGCTTTGCCGAAGGGACTGCGCAGCAGGAGCCTCTCAATGTGGAAATCCCCGATACTGTGCTTCGGATGTTCCCTGCCGACCGACAAAAAGCACTGACAGAAATTCTGGCGGATGATCCCCGACCACACTATCATGCCGATGCCAACCGCATATACGCCTTTGAATTCGTAGGTATACGAATCCGCTTCTGCGTGGATGACGGCATCCGGACACTGCGGGTATTGGAATGAACGTTTTCGTTCAGCCATATGAGCAGAGATGAACTGACGAACGAAGCATGAGCAATGAAGAACTGACGAACGAAACATGAGCAATGAAGAGCTTGCTCAATCATTGCCTTGCAAGGAAGAAGAAGACACAGTCAAAACGGCGGATGAAATCCAACAGAAAATCCCCTGCACCCGACTACGGAATCCGCTGACGGGTATAGGGGATTTTCATATTTTTTTCGAAAGATGGTTTCAGAGGTTGAAAATGCGATTGAGCATTTCACAATCACGGAGGCGACCATGATCAAGGACTACAGTGGTGATTTCCGAAGTGAAAACCAGTTTTTCGTCGGAAACACGGTAGATGTCCTGCAGGAAAATGTATTTCAATCCTTCCTTACGAAGGTTAAGGGTACAGACAAACTCATCACCGCTGCGGAGCGGCATCTTGAAATTCATCGTCATACGCGCCACTACAGCATCAAGTCCCTGCTGGTGCATCTCTGCAAAGTTCACCCCATGGGCATGCAGGAATTCATGGCGGGTATGCTCGGTGTAATGCTGATAGTTGGCATTGTTGACAATGCCCTGCAGGTCGCATTCATAGTCGCGGACCTTAAAACGCAGCGTAAACTGTGCAGGTTTTATCATAGAGGTTGGGAAGTGGGAGGTTGGTCTTATCCGTCTCGTCTTTCGTCGTATACTCTCTCCTCGAACATTCAGGCCCAATTGGGGTTAGCGGGGCTGCCATGCAGGTTGCTCAAGGCTCCACTGCAGGTTGTCTTCCACCGAGTTCGATGACCTCAAGGTCTTTGAATCTCGTACCGTCGACCGTCAGCCGCACCAGTGTCCGGACGGTCTGCCACCCCTGCAGTCCGGCAGCACCGGGATTGATGTGCAACATAGGGGTTGTGGGGGTAGAGGCAGGACGCAAGGTCTGGTCGGACATCACCTTAAGGATGTGGCTGTGTCCGTCGACAAAAAGATGGGGAGGATTCTTCAACAAAAGGCGCACAACGGTAGGGTCGTAACGGCCTGGATAGCCTCCAATATGCTTTAGCAGCACATCGGCCTGTTCGCAACGGAAACGGAGGACCTCGGGAAACAGACGACGGACATCACCGCTGTCGATGTTCCCGTGCACAGCCCTTAGAGGAGCTATGGCGGCCAAACGGTCGGCAACTTCAAGGCTTCCGATGTCGCCGGCATGCCATATCTCGTCACAGTCGCGGAAGTGCAGGGCATAACGTTCGTCCCAAAATCCGTGGGTATCTGAAAGTATACCAATGCGTTTCATATCGTCGGAGCGGAGAAGTCGAGCAGAAGCCTGTTATTTGAGGTTTCCCGTATAGGTGATATTGATGGGATTGGTATATTGCTCGCCGTAGTATACCGTCATGTTGAGGCTCAGTTGGCTGGCACTGACGCTTGCAGAAGTGATGTAAACGGTAGCCGCATTGTAGGTCTTTCCGTTGACAGTGCAGGTGCAGTTGGTGCCGAAACCGCTATTATCGGTGAGGGCAATGGCAGTGTTTGAGCCACTGTGCGAGAGTCCGAGATTGGCAATGGTGAGCTCGCTCACGCTAATTTTGCTGCCGACATTGTAGGCACTGAGTGTAAGGGCGGCCGTGGAGCTGGCAGCCATCGTTTGGGCATTGGTGGTCAGCGTGGCGGAAAGGGCAGGGGTGGCCTTGCCGATGGAATTGTAAGCCATGGGCTCATAGGTGCCGGAAAGAGCCTCCACATTGGCAGTTCCGCTGTAGTTGAATGCTGTACCCTTGTTGGTAAATGACTTCAGGAGTTCACCGGCTATAAGTCCGAGATTACCGTATTTTTCGTTATTGGAAAGGAGTGTTTTCAGAGCCTCGCCTGCAACGGAACCTGCACTTGCACCCTGTCCGGAGGCAAGCTGGTTGACGTAAGCATTGGCAAGGGCACTACCGGCAGTGCCAAGATCGCATGAGGTGCAGCACATACTGCCGGCAGCCACAAGCAGAAGAGCGGAAAGTGTGTTGAGTTTCATTGTTTGCACTTTTTTAAGTTTTCAGTTATTGAATGGCAAAAATACAAATTTCATTCCGCCTTTCTTTATCATTGTAAAAAAAAGAACAGACATTTCGGCAAATCACCGTCAATTTGCTACATAGGCCAAAACGAGGATATCGCAAAAGTGTGGAACAACAAATTCCTCCAAACACGGAACACAGAAAAAGAACAGACAATGCATGGGACATTTCCACTGCATTGTCTGCCTTAATACTTCAATTATGATTAAAGGGTTGTTCTATTTTCAGAATCTTACCACCTTCTTGCCATTGACCACATAGATTCCACGCCGCGATGGCATGGCTTCAAGACGCCGTCCGTCAAGGCTGTAGATGCTCTGTCCGTTATGGTCGGCCTCAATCCGGCTCTCGCAGATGCCTACGATAACCTTCTGCGCGAACTCAAGGTCGGCCTCCACGTTGGGGTTCTCGATGAGTTGCCAGCAGCTACCTGCATCGCTTGACGTCCAGACGCTCACAGGATATGCCAACTGCGGGGAAGCGCAAAGCCAGTCATATGTGGCTCCCGAAGTGCTGAATGCGAAACCTCCGCTGATTTCCTTAACCTGAACAGGGGAGGAAACATCAAATGTGCAATAGCGCGTACCGCTGTTGGTGCCTACAACGAGACACTTTTCTGCACCGACATTGTAAAGGTAATACTCATTGTCGATTGAAATAAGCATCCAACTGTTGTTGGGGTCCCCAGGGTGCACATCCTCACCGTACGCAGTGTTGGAAAGTTCGTGAGTGGCGTCGCCGACCATCTCTCCTGTCCAAAGCATGTTGTCGTTGTACTGCGGAGCATAAATGGCCTTGGCCTTGAAATGGTCGTTGTAAAGGATGTATGTCTTGTCTTCACGAACATCGGCAAGTTTTGTGATGGTTTCTTCCAAGGGCAGGATGTCCCCGGACAGAAGGCGGAAAGAGCAGGTTACTGCTTCGTTGAGCTGTCCGTCGGCATCCATCACGGTTCCGGCAGGAAGAGTAAGTTCAAATTTGCCGCCAGCGAAGAGAGGATATACATAGTTAAGGGTAACAACCTTGTCTTCGCAGTTGACGAAGGCATCGACACCGTCTCCAAGGCTGATGGCCACCTCTGCCAGGCTGCAGGGTGTCACCGCCTTGTTAAAGACCACGGTCATGCACGATTCGTTTGCCGAAGTCTTTACAGCCGTAAGGGGAAGAACGGTGGTGGCAGGGTCGTATTCGAGGTCGTAGGTATAGAGTCCGCTGGTGATGTCCTCAATGGTGTAGTTCTTGTAGGCAATGGTGTATCCGCCACCGCCAGTACCGCAGAATGTTTCCTCTTCATAGATGAAACCAATGCTCTTGTCGGCCTGAACAGTCATGGTGCTGTAGGCAGATCCGATTTTTGAAACCGTATGGTAGCCGTCCCAGTCGCGGGCGAAGTTTGCAGGAGTGTTGTAGGCAGTAGTCTCGGTGAGGTCCTTGTAGAAGATGCTGACATTGGTACGTCCACCTCCACGTGGCAGCGACTGCAGGGCAAGCCACGTCTTCTGTCCGTCTGCCTGACGCACAACCGGTACCATCTGGATTTCTCCATTGCAACCGTTGTTGGCAGTCACGCCGTTGTTGGCCTTGCTGGAGAGGGCGTAGGTACCCCATTCGCCTTCGGCCTTGTCGGCATCGGTGAAACTGAAGATGTTGTATTTACGTCCCTCGGTGCAACGGCTCGAGAGAACAAGGTTTCCGTTGGGAAGTTCCTCCACCTTGGGCTCGTCACCACCGGGGATGGGGCTCACGTCGCAACCTCCGAGGAAACTCCATGTCTTGCCGAAGTCATCGGAATAGAGCACCCAGTTGGCAGTCTGGCTTCCATTATAGGTAGAACCTGCACAATAGAGGCGGTAGTAGTCGCCAAGTTTGGTGTAACGGCTCTGATGGATTTTTCCGCTGCCTACGAACCATCCTCTGACAGTACCGTACTTCGAATTGTCGAAAGGTGCATAGATGAATTCCTCATCCAGATATTCGGGTTCGGTCCAGGTCTTTCCGTCGTCGTATGAGTACCAGCGTGCCCATCCCTGATGGTGGTTGCGGTTTCCGGAGAAGAAGCCCGGTGTACCGGAACAACTGGTAACCATGATGGCATTGCTCTCGCGGTCGGCCACGATGCAGGGGTCACCGAATCCGGCTTCCTGATGTCCGGCCGTGGTGTTTCCGTCGCCTTCCATCTCCTTGGGTTTGATGATGTCACCCCAGTTCTGTCCGTTGTCGGCAGAGGTGCGGATATGGAGGTCGATGCGTCCGGAGCCTATATCGGCACGGCTGAAACGGTAGTCGGCAATGGCCACCACAATACCGTTCTTGGTGGTGGTGATGGCAGGGATGCGATAGGGAATGGCGCTGGTGGTGCGGGTCTCGAAAACATTGAACTGCCACTCCGGCTGTTCGAGCGAACGCTTCACTGTCATCCGGAGATTGCCGAAGGTAACGCCCTTGTTGGCACCGGAGAGGGTCATGGTATAGGTCTGGTCCTTCAACCCGTCAACGCTCACATGCTGTGCTTCGGCACTGGGCTTCACCTCCGTACCGTCGGCAAGCGTGAGGGTCATAAGGCTCGAAGCACCATCGACAAACGTAAGGTCGAAACTGAAGGCAGCCACCACATACTTAGCATCGGTGGTCTTCAGGCTGTAGCCCGAACTATTGACGAGACCACCATAGCCGGTGATGTCCTTGCCCGTATAGGTCATGTTGTTGGCTTCTGCAGTCATCTGTACGCCTACAGGGTTCTTGTCGGTGCTGTCCCATGCCGAGGCCCATGTGCCGTTGGTATTGGTAGCAGTCCATTTCCCGGTATCGGAATTGACATCAAATTCCTTTGCCGCCCATCTGAAAACCACGCTTGAACCACCGTCCTGGCTGGTGGACCAGAATGCGAGGACATTGTCACGGTTGTTGAGGGCATAGGTCGTACCCTTTTCAAAGACGTAGAACTCTTCACCGTCCTCGGGATTGAGATTGCCGGCACCGGTCAGCGTCCATTCTGCCACATATCCTTCGGGTACATTGTTTTTGTCGACCATCCGTGGGAAGGTGCTTCCACCGTCCTTACCGGTCATGGTGGTGCTGGCTGCGAGGACCATGTCCGGTCCGGCAGCCTTGTTGTAGAGGCAATAGCTGCCGTCTTCGTTCTGTGCCCGATACCAGAGGTCAGCATCTTCGAGCGTCGTGGTCATGGAGGTGAGTTCCAGTTTGCTCTCGGTGCCGTCGGTAGAGATGTAATAGCCTGCAGCGGCAATCTGCATGGTTTCCCAATTGATGCCGGTTGGCCATGAAGCTTCTGCCCACGATGCGGTGCCGAAGCCCAATGTCAGTGCGACAAGTGTAAGGAATTTTTTCATAAGCATATTAAGGTTTATTGGATTTTCAATTATAGGTACGTGGGGGGCCGTTCTACTTGCTCACCTCGTCAACTCCACGTATGCTCGCCAACAGGCGTACGGTGTCGCGAAGTTCCTCGGCGGAATGGACGGTATAGCCGATGGTGCAGTCGAAGATTTCGTCCTGCGACTCGATACTCATGCTGCTGATGGAAATATGCATGATGTCTGTCATACAGCTGACGATGTCCTTGAGCAGTTGCGGACGGTCCACGCCACGGATGTGTGTCTTTACGGGGAAAACGCATTCCTCGCAGGCGGGAAAAAGCACATTGCGGATGCGGTCGCCCTGCTGGGCGGCCTGACTGATGACGTGTCGGCAGTCGCGTCGATGGACGGTGATATTGCCGTCATTCTCGCGGAAGCCGATGACCTCATGTCCCGGCAACGGCTTGCAGAACTCGCAACGCCTGTAGCGTCCTGCCATTTCGGGATGACAGAATGGTTTGAGGTAATTCTTGGCCTTGTAGGTTTTTGCCCATCCGTACCAGTCGCCATGGGGGTGGATGTCGGGGTTGACACCGATTTCCACACAGTCGCCATGCTGAAGAACCGTCTTCAAGGTTTGCAGTTTGCCGTTAATGCGGGCATACTGTGCATGCTCGCCCTTACCGATTTCGAACGCATAGTCCAGTGCCGTGCCGTTGAGAGGCAGACGGGTAGGGTTGCCGGCGGTGTCGTAGACAGTAATGTCCTCGCTGTAAAGGGCCGAAACCACGCTGTCCATGAAGAGTGCATCGGCATTGCTCTCGGAAATGTCCTGGAGCATAATCTTGAACTTGTCAATCCAACGGTATTCGTTGTTGCGCTGGCGGCAATCGCGTGGACGGTTTTCTCCGACGCATTTCTGGCCTGAACGGCGCTCCTCCTCAATGTGGTCGAGAATCAGTCCGAGACGGCTGCGCTCGACCATATGCTCCGAGGAGATGTGGATTTCTTCCCAATACCCATGATTGCTGAGCAGGCGGATATGCAGACTTTGGTATCCGTTTTCCTTAGGATTGTCGATATAGTTGATCATGGAGCCCGGACGCTCCTTGAAATGGTCGGTAAGTATGCTGTAGATTTTCAGGCTCAATGCCTTTTCGTCACTTGCAGCCTCGTCGGGCATGCCGATGGGACGTGTGACATTGCGTGCATCATATATAAGGCGTATGATATGCCGGAAATCGACATGCTGGAAGTCGCGGCCATGGCGCTGCATAGACTGGTATATGCTGTAGGGCTGCCTCCAGCGGATTTCGGTACGGACATTGATGCCGCGTTTCTCGAGGATACGCACAAGATGGTCCGTGAAGTCGGTAAGCCGTTCCCGGTTGTCGGCCTGGTCGGCCTCGAGCTGGTTGGAAAGACGCTCATAACGGTCGGGGCAACGGTACTTGAACGAGAGGTTCTCAAGTTCACGGCGCACGCTGTGGAGGCCCAGACGGTTGGCAAACGGCGCATAGAAGTAGTCGGTCTCACCGGCAATCTTCATCTGTTTTTCAGGTTTCATGCTGGCCAGTGTACGCATGTTGTGCAAGCGGTCGGCAAGTTTGATGAGTACGGCACGGATGTCGTATTGCAGGGATTTAAGGAGCTGCCGGAAATTGCTTTCCTGCTTGCGGCCGTCGTCGCCGATATACTTGCGTTTTGTCACCACATCGACAAGGAAAGCGACATCGGACCCGAAGCGCTCGCTGATTTCCTGAATGCTGTGGGGCGTGTCTTCCACCACATCGTGGAGGAATCCGGCAATGATGGGGTTGGGGCCCAGCTGCAGTTCGAGGGCAATGATGCGCGCCACCGCCACAGGATGCGTGATATAGGGCTCGCCGCTCTTACGCCGCTGAGGGGCATGGGCGTCGTGAGCAAACTCAAAGGCATCGCGTATGCGTGCCACGTCTTCGGACGAGGTGTGCCCGGCAATCTGCGCAATCATGTCATCCACCTGGTCGCGCACCATCTTTTCATAGTCAATCTTTACCATAAAGCCTGCGTCAAGTTTTTGATGGTTTCTATAAATCAGCTTTGTCAGGTTTGGGAACTGTTTCCGAAAAAGCGGAAGAAGAACAGAACCTGCATCTCCATTTCAATGATGCCAGGTAATTCATCGAAGAGTTGGAAAACTCCCCACCTTAAGTTGTTTTCTCAGTGAAAGTATCTTCTGCTCCGCAAAACCCATCCATAGGGGCTCCTTCTGCATTTCCTTTTGCGGGACAGACACGCCTTTTCGGCAAAAATAATGTTTTTTTGCAAAAACACGAAAAGACAACGCTTTTTTTTCCTTTTTTTACACACATCCACTGGTTTCCTGCTGTTTATCCTGCCCGTTGCTGGGCATTCCGCCACGGGACAGCCACCTTTGAGGGAATCCATTCAGACCTAATCCTTCCATACGTCGGGCCGAAAATGCGGGTCGTGACCTCATCCCTCCTACGCCCCCCCCTTCACACTGCCATTCCATAAAGGGATAACCTGGAAGGTGGCTGTCTGAAAGAAAAAGCCGGACAGAACGTTTAAAAGATTACGCCGGGAAGTGCATTATTCAACGTTTTCTTCGTAATTTTGCAGACCACATTCCGCACTCTGGTTCCGGAATTCCGTCAATCAAGCCACAGTGCGGACTGTGACAAATCCCTATCACCTCTGCACATGTCCTCTTCGTTTCCCCTTTTCCGAACTCCCGTCGAACTTCCGGATGGACACCCCATCCTTTCCGCCACCACACGAGTGGTGCTGCTCGGTTCGTGCTTTGCCATCCACATGGGCGACCGCCTGACCGTCGACCTCGGCAATGAAGGTTGCTGTGTCAACCCGTTCGGGGTGCTCTACAACCCGCGTTCTATATTCGGAGCGCTACAGCTGCTGATGACGGGGGAAGAGGAGGCGGACCGGTGCCTGCGGGATGCCCTCTTTGAGGGCCGCGACGGACTTTGGCATTCGTGGCTCTTCTCCACACACTTTTCGCACCCCACAGCAGAAGGTGCCCTTAAGCTGATGCGGAAAAGCGTGGAACAGGCTCGGGATATGCTTTTAGGACATGGGCAAGAGGGTGTCCACGAACCGCCCATACTGGTACTCACCTTCGGAACCGACCGCCACTACCGTCTCGACGAAGGCGAAGGCAGACTGGTGGTGGCGAACTGCCACAAGGAGCCTGCTGCACGGTTCAGGGAACAGGAAGATGAGTTGGAAGCGCTAAAATCGGGTTTCGAGCAGATGTTTCAGGAACTTCACCAACGCATCCCCGGCATCAAGGTTATACTCACCGTCAGTCCTTACCGCTACCGAAAGTACGGCTTCCACGAGTCCCAGCTGAGCAAGGCACGTCTGCTGCTTCTCTGCGATGACGCCTGCAAAGCCCACCCTGAGCACGTCCACTATTTCCCTGCCTACGAAATGCTGAACGACGAACTCCGTGACTATCGATTCTATGATGCCGACATGCTGCATCCGTCTCTACAGGCTGTGGCGTATATTGCCGAACGTTTTGAAGCATGGTGCTACGACGATTCCCTGCGTACATTGGCCGAAGCACGGCGAAAAGCATACAAGAGGGACCAGCACCGACAGATTTCGGGTTCAATAACCACATGACAGAAGAAGACTGTGGCCTCTCAAAGAGCCCCCATGTCCAGGCCTCCATATTGTATACACCCCATCAGGACTACCACATACATTTATACAGAAAACACAACACATCATGATACCGGAAAACCTGAATTATCTGAAACTTTACGAAGAACGCCTTGAACAGACACTGCTCAAGCATTGCACCGACCAAGGCACCCTTGACGGCAAACTCCTCTCCACACCCGACATTGACGGATGCTGGATGGCACTTGCACCCGAATATCTGGCAGATGCCGTACCGGAAATTGCCGATTATCCGCTGGTAGCACTGGGATGGGCGATGTTTTTAGGATTGGCGATGGCAAAACTGTGGGATACCGACTGGGCTACGTACGGCAAGACGCCTGCAGAAACTTACCGCCAGATGCGCAATCACCGCGGTTTTGACTGTATGGACGAATATATTCTGGAAGAGGTATTGCGCCTTGACGAAGAGAATGCCCGCAGACTCACCGCACACGTTCAGCGTTGTGCACAGACCGTGGAGACAGCCATACGGAAAGAGGAGGTGGAACCTTCGACACCGCTGGCCTTCAACATCTTTACCACATCCATCAACGTGCTTTACCGCTTTGGTGCAGCCATAGAGCTTCAGGCACTTGGCTATCGTTTCGAGCGCATCGACCCCAAGGAATAACGGACAGTGCCACAGAGTTATGCAACGCCGGACAGACACGCCTCTGCCGCACTCTCCCAACAACGAAAAAAGCATCCGCCGTGAAACAGTAGAATGTAACACGATGGATGCTTTTTCCATTATTGTCCGCGACTCTGACCTATGGGTCATTTTGCGTGGTGTGACAGGTCATAACCCTTTGTAAATACAAGGAGATTTGACGATTCAAAGGTTGCAACACCAACCTTTCTGCGCTCCCCCCCCCCAAAAAAAGTTTTGTGTTTTTCTCCTACATTCCTACACCCGCGCCCAGAACCTTCTGTTTTTACTGACAGTTCGGGGTGAAGGATGGGGTGTAGAATGAAGCGTAGGACGGACCAAAAGGTGTAGGATTCCGCTGATTTAGGAGATAAAGGAGGCAACTTTTGTACATTTTCATTGAGTATCTTGCCAGATGCTTAATGAACATTAAACGAAGAGGCTTTCATTCCTTGCCTATTGGCGACAGAGAGAAAAAAATCATTTATGCTTCGTTCCAGCATGTTCCCCAAGAGCCTTGCGGAACTCCCGATGGAAGAGCACGCCTGCAGTGGTGAGTCCAAAGGGAATGCCCCACCATACGCCTACGGCTCCAAAGTGGAAAAAGAAGGCAAAGGCGTAACTGAGGGGAATGCTGACAAGGACGTATGCCACAAATGCCGACCACATCATGGTACGCACCCGGGCAATGCCCCTAAGGACATTGGCAAAAACAATCTGCAGACAGTCGCCCATCTGATAGAACAGGAAGGGCAGGAGCAATGCCATCACCATCAGCGAGACTTCGCCACTGGTGGTGAAGAGGGCGGTCAAAGGACGTATGCCGATGACTATGCCGGAAGAGATGACGAGGATGCAGCATCCGGCAAGTGCAAATGCCGTATAGGCCGCACGCCGCACTTCGTCCCATTCATTACGGCCCGCATACTGACTGACACGTACGGCGGCAGCGGCACCGATGCCGTAGACCAGCTGGAAACAGAGTGTGGCAATGGTGCACATCACTTGATGCGCGGCCAATGGCACGGAACCTATCCAACCCATGAATATGCCACTGACATTGAAGGAGGCCGTCTCGAGACAGAGCTGGAGGGATATGGGAAGTCCTATGGCCCACAAACGCCATACACCCCGCAGACTGACACGTCCGGGAATGCTCACCACCGGACGGTACACCTTGTGAAAAAACACAAGCAAGCCCATGGCAACGGCCATGAACATGCGGCTTACCAAAGTGGCGATGCCGGCGCCGAGCAAGCCCAAAGGCGGAACACCGATGACGGAACATCCGAAGATGAGGGGTATATTGAGCACAATGTTGAGGGCATTGGCAACCAGCATTACCCACATGGGCATGCGGGTCTCGCCAAGGGCATCGGAAAACTGCTTGAAGGTGTTGAACAACGAAAGGAACGGCAGCGAAAGAAGGAGTGTCAGGAAGTATGGGCGAGCCACCGGAATGAGTTCCTCGGGCTGGTCCAGCAATTCAATATGGAAATAGAGCCACGTCAACGGCACCATCACCATGATGGCTGTACACAGGTTCACCAGCAGGCTCTCGCGCAAGGTCCCCGATGCGCCGGCCATTTCACCGCGCCCGAAGAATGAACCCACAACGGGAGTGGTGCTGTAGGAAATGCCAAGGAGGAAAAAGATGAACATATTGAACACCGTTCCCACAAATCCTGCGGCCGAAAGTTCGGCTGTTCCATAATGTCCCACCATGGCCGTGTCGGCAAACTGCTGTACAATGACTCCAAGTTGTCCGACAATGAGGGGGATACTCAACCGGACGATGGGAAGAAGGTGCGAGGTATTCATTTTCTGTTCAGGGAATGATTTAAGGGGTGTGAGGGAAAAAGCATTCCCCGCTTCGGAAAAAACAGGTTACGGACCTGCATATGTTTTGTTTTATTGGGGGATACGGACTTTCACCACCGACTGCCTGGCAGATAAGGAGAGTCTTCGACCCACGAAAATCCCCGAGCATGCCTGTTTCCAGGTTGGCTCGGGGACAGGGTATCATCAGGCAGGAAGTCTTCGGGCATTTGCCGCGAACAACTGTTCTGCGGTGACGTCAGTCGAAGTCTACAACATCAGGGTCTATACCGCCAAGGTCCGGCATCTCGCCGTCGAAATCATCGACCACGGCACCTTTGGGGGCTGCGGCAGGCTTCTCCGTATCAGCCTCTGCTCCTTCGTTGAGCAGGGTGCGGACCTGGGCTTCCACTTCGTTGCAGAATTCGGGATTGTCCTCCAGGAACTTCTTAAGCTTTTCACGACCCTGGGCAATCATATTGCCGTTGTAACTGTACCACGAGCCGCTCTTCTTGATGATGTCGTGTTCCTCAGCAAGGTCAATGATTTCGCCTATCAGCGATATTCCCGTACCATAGATGATTTCAAGGTCGCAGGCACGGAAGGGAGGTGCCACCTTGTTCTTTACCACGCGTACACGCATGGTGTAGCCATATTCGGTTTCGCCGTCCTTGAGACGCGAACCGCGCTTCACCTCCAGACGTTGTGTGGAGTAGAATTTCAGGGCATTGCCTCCGGTTGTGGTTTCGGAAGGTCCATACATGACACCAATCTTTTCGCGGATCTGGTTGATGAAGATGCAGCATGTTCTGGAACGTGCAATGGTAGCTGTAAGTTTGCGGAGGGCCTGGCTCATAAGCCGTGCCTGAAGGCCCACCTTGCTGTCGCCCATCTCGCCCTCGATTTCCGCTTTGGGGGTAAGGGCAGCCACAGAGTCGATGACAATGATGTCGACGGCACCGGAACTGATGACCTGGTCTGCAATCTGCATGGCCTGCTCTCCATTGTCGGGCTGCGAGAGATAGAGGGAATCGACATCCACACCCAGGCTGGAGGCATAGGCCGTGTCAAGGGCATGTTCAGCATCGATGAAGACGGCGCAGCCACCCTGCTTCTGGCATTCTGCAATGGCATGGAGGGCAAGGGTGGTCTTACCACTTGATTCCTGGCCGTAAATCTCGATTATTCGTCCACGGGGGTACCCACCCACTCCGAGCACCGTATCCAGTTTGATGGAGCCTGAGGGGATGACGGCCACTTTTTCGCGGGTCTGGTCACCGAGTCGCATGATGCTTCCCTTGCCGAATTGCTTTTCAATCTTGGACATCGCTGTCTGGAGCGCGGCAAGCTTTGCATTGCCTTCCTTGCAGACCGCGGTTTTTTCTTTCTTTGCCATATGGGAATGATGGTGAATGTGATTAGAGTTCAAGGTCTACATCGTGGAGTTCGTGCCAGAGGAGGCCCTGCTTGTTGAGCTCTTCCATGAAGGGATCGGGATCGAACTCCTCGACATTGTGCACACCGGGCTTGTTCCACAGGCCGAGCATGAACATGCGGGCTCCGATGCAGGCGGGCACACCGGTTGTGTAGCTTACGCCCTGCATACCGGTCTCTTCGTAGGCAGCCTGGTGCGAACAGTTGTTATAGACGTAGTAGGTGTGCTCCTTTCCATCGCGAAGACCACGGATGCGGCAACCGATGGAAGTCTCGCCGTCGTAGTTCTCGCCGAGTTCCTGGGGATTGGGCAATACGGCCTTGAGGAACTGCAGGGGAACAATCTTCACATCTTCCATGCCGCTGCCGTCGGCCTTGGGGGCACGGTAGGTGATTTCATCGATACGGCTCATGCCGATGTTCTGGATTACGTCGAGATAAGTGAGATACTGCTGTCCGAAGGTCATCCAGAAGCGAGCACGCTTGATGGTGGGATAGTTGATGACAAGGCTCTCGATTTCCTCGTGATGGAGCAGGTAACTTTCGCGCGGACCGACGTTGGGATAGTTCAGCGTCTTGTGGATTTCCATGGGCTCCGTCTCGATGTACTTGCCGTTTTCGTAGTACAGTCCCTTCTGTGTAATCTCGCGGATATTGATTTCGGGGTTGAAGTTGGTGGCGAAAGCCTTATGGTGGTTTCCGGCATTACAGTCGACGATGTCAAGATACTGGATTTCGTCGAAATGATGCTTTGCAGCATAAGCCGTAAAGATGGAGGTGACTCCGGGGTCGAAACCGCAACCGAGGATGGCGCAAAGACCGGCCTTCTCGAAACGCTCGCGGTAAGCCCACTGCCAGGAGTATTCGAAATGAGCCTCATCCTTCGGCTCGTAATTGGCGGTGTCGAGGTAGTTGCATCCGGTCTGAAGGCAGGCCTCCATGATGGTAAGGTCCTGGTAAGGCAATGCAAGGTTCATGACGAGGTCGGGCTTGAACTCGTTGAAGAGGGCCACAAGCTGCGGTATCTCGTCGGCATCCACCTGTGCGGTCTTGATGTCTGAACGTATACCCTGCTCCTTAATATATTGCGCGATGGCATCGCACTTCGACTTTGTACGGCTGGCAATCATGATTTCGCTGAAGACGTCAGCGTTCTTTGCCACTTTTACTGCGGCAACGGTAGCCACGCCTCCCGCGCCGATGATGAGTACTTTTCCCATTTTCTCTTTGTATGTTGCTTTTCAATACGCTTTCCTGCACAATATGAACCGCTTCGTGAGGATATATCTGCAGGTTTACATCGGCAAAAATACGAACAATTGGCATTCCCTCCAAAGAAATGCGCGAAAAACGCGACAAATATCGGCCAATGTACTATTATTTTAAACAAAGAAGCCGTGTATTTCGCCTCAAATACCCTTGTTTTTGTTTTCTTGCCGGACATTACCGCCCATTTTGCAATCAAGGCACCCCGCAAACGCCCATTTTTTTCGGAACACATTTTCTCGGTTTATTTCTGCAATTACCATTATATAGTACATTGCTTTTGGAACGTTCGTCTTTCAATTCTTTTGGCGGCAGAGGCGCAAAGTG
>SFJN01000025.1 GCA_004555055.1 Bacteroidales bacterium
TATTTCGACATTTAGGTCCCTTTGCCTGCTGTTCTTTTCCGTGTTGTGAAAATACAACCAAAGAACATTGAACAGTCCGACAGTAAAATTTATCCTGTCCTGATGAGCGTACATTGTGATTCGTCCGCGGGGACTTTAAAGTGGAGTTTATGACCCCACTTTTTTTATGCCCTTATTCAAGAGAGAACGAACGTATCCAACCATACGTGACGGCACCGGAACTGGTTTTGTACTTCCGTTGCGCCACCCTGTACTTCATACGAACAATCTCGCCTCCGCTGTCCTTGCCCCCAGTGGCGTTAAGCCGGGCTATCTGCACGCCTATCGGGGCGTATGCCTTGTGACACGTTCCCTTCACGTTCGTCGTTGTCTTCAACACGATTTTTTTGCGAAGCCCCTGCATACGGTAATACCCTCCATGCCCTACATAGAAAAGCGAAGAGCACAACGTAGGCAGTTCCTTGCCTATCATGTTTGAGTTCGTGGAGGGGTCGTCGATGGAGATGCACTTTGGCACATACCATTTGCCGGGAGTGCCTTTGCTCAGTCGTATGCCCTTGAAATGCACGTACTGGTTCTTGGGCTGGCGCTTTTTCCTGACACCTTTATTCTTTGAGTAGGATTTTGCACCGCCCGTGCTCCTGTAAGCACTACGCTTTTTCTTTCGCAGCAGTACAATGTCGCAGTCGGAACCGAGCGCACCATGGCGGAGATACACCTTAGTCCCGACGATTTTCACGTCAAGATGCATCGCCGTTTCCGTCTGCTGCGCCCATACACCCCAGTTAGTGCCGTCAAAGGTGCGCACATAGTGGCAGTCCATGCCTTGTATGACCTCCTGGCGTACCATCTTGCTGCCCTGAGTTGTTATCACCACCGTGTAGTCGGTAACGCCTGAAAACAGGGCTACGCTTGCCGTACATGAGAGCACGCAGGGTGTCTTAAGGCCGTCAAGCTGCTTGGATGTAAGCCCCGTTATGGTCTTTGCCGTGAGTTTCTCGGCAAGCACGTCCTTCAGGTAGTTCAGCACCGTCTGGGGCATGTTGTCAATCCTTGTTGACAGCAGCGTGTTGGTCGGGAACTCCCCGAGCATCTTGTTCTTGATATTGACGAATGAGTTGATGTCATAGCTCTCCGCCCCCTTCGTATTAGTAAACTGGGCGGTTCGGTATATCCTCGCCTCCTTGTAGGTCTCATCGTCTGCCTTGATGTCCTCTTTCGTGGTAGTCACGGTAAGATACTTGACTGCCACGCTGTACAGGGGTCTCGGTCCTATCTCCAGAACCTCGGTCTGCTTCTGCGCATTCACGACCACTGCCACGCCCGGGTTCGTCCCGTCAGGTGCTTTTAGTATGTAATTGCTCCCGCCCAAGCCGGCAAGCAATTCAAGCAGCTTGATTTGGTCCTGGATAAAATCAAGCGTCTCAGTCGAAAGTGGATATTTGCCAACACCGCCCGTTGCGGTCACGGCCTCCGTATAAACTGCAGTTTTCATTCTGTTGTCACTTTAACCAGTTTGAGATAATAACCGGGTCGCCTATCTTGATATAATGCGCCCGCTTGCTTATCAGTTTGTACTTATCCACCATCGCCTCGACCTCAGCCAGTCTGCTCCACGCCCTCGACGGGACAAACACGATGAAGTCGTTCTGTGCCATATTCATCACTTGCTCGCTGTACAGGACCGGCACACCCGGACCGGGTTCCTGCACTGTCACGGGGATATGCTCCCCGCCTTCCGTTACGGCATAGAGCCACTCTCCGTCACGCTCCACGCTGCCTATCTTGAAACCTGCGCCGAAATGATATTTGAGTACTCCACGCAAATAGCACACCTGCCCGTTGTGGGTTAGGCGCACTATATGGCCTGTACGCATATCCGTAAAGGCAGAATATACACTCTCCACCCCGGCTGCGCCGGCACGCAGCAGTCCGAACACGAGCGGTCGGCGCAGCCATGTGGGCAGGAGTAGGGCTACCAGTCGCTTAAAGTCTATTTCAAACATCATTCGACGGCAATATAGGGTTTGTATTCAACCTCAAGGGCATCTATGCTGTAATAGCCGCTGTAAGGCCTCACATAGCCTTCAACGGTCTGCCACACATCTGCGTTCCTTGGCTTGACCTCGACACGCTTGATGTCGGCAACCTCTACGCATGGGAGCGACTGAAGTGCTGCCATCAGGTCGCTCTTGCGGAACATTCCGTTGAACGGAAGGTTCTCTATCACGCCCTTTGTAACTTCGCGCACCGGGTCCTTGCCGTCCTGCTCACCGTTGCCGTTGCTGTCTATCGATAGCAGTGTCGGGTCGTAGTAGATAAGCAGCGATATGCGCATCTGGTCTGCCGGCTCGTTCCTGAGCTGCACCGATACACCTGCATCTTTGATTTCCGCCATGTATGACATCAGTCCTGTAAGCTGCCCTTCAGTCAAGGCTGCCGGATTTCCGTCCACCTCGCGTGCCACCTTGATATAGACCACGGTGTTGCTTTCCGTTGCAACGGCATACTTTACTACCGAGGCTTCCGCGATTTCCTGCTCGCTCATGCCTTCCGTGTCGTAGTAGTCGCAATCAGTCACGAGCTTTTTCCCGTGCATGTACGCCTTGGCCTTGTTCACATACCACCGCAGCGTATGGGGTTCAAGCCTTTCGATCCGTGCGTACACGTCCTCGCGGTGAAGGTCAAACAACTTCTCAAGCGACCACACAGCAACGGCGAAAACATAGAAGATGATGTTCTCCATGCTCGCCATGCTGAAGCAGTCGGCAAAGCTCTTGGAGCCGTCAAGACCGTAGGCGGTCTTCACAGCCTCCATCTGCATGAAGTTGGAAGTCATCTCCTTCTTTATCTCGTCAATCGTCCGTGCCATTCCTCAGTCGTCATTTAGAGTTGTCTTCCCAGCAGTTCGTCCACGGTTCTCTTGCACTCCGAGCGCAGGTTGTAGAATTGCTCCAGTTCAGCCGCGTGCTCGGGCGTATCCGTGCCGTTTGCAAGCAGGGCTATCTGCGCATCGATGCTGTAGGTCTTTCCGATTAGTCCCGAAATGAACTTGTCACGTCGGTTCTCGTCGGTGATACCTGAAGCCTCTATAATCGTGCTGCCGTCCGGCATGTCGCCGGTGTAGCTGTAGCCTTCGGCCTTTTCTCCCGTCTCCTCGTTGGTAAGCTCGGTTGCCTGCTCATTGAGGTAGAGCAGCGCATGGCTGCCATCGTAAATCTCAAATTTCTTTCGCTCGTTGTAGCTCGCTGTCTTCATTGTCTTTTTGTTTTAGTCGTCGGGGTCCACGATTTTGTAGAAGCATCGTTTTCCGTCGGCGATGGGTTGTTTTATTATCTTTGCCCTGAGCGGCTCGGTTATCTCCACGCCGTCCAGTTGCCTTATTAGCGCTTGGCTCCCCGTGAACGTTATGTGCTCCACCCATCCACTCACAGCATTGCCGTCATCGTCTATCACTGGTTTCCCTCCCTCTGTAAGCGGCTCCTCTATCTCGTATTGGAGCGTCAGGCTCGGGTCGTTGTTAAACTTCGACGGGGCCAGCTTGTAGCCCGTCAGGTGGATTTCCCTGTTCAGGATTGCGTCAATGTGGTACTTTGTACCAGTCAGATTGCCCGTTGTCTTGGGCACAAGGTCACTGAATTTTTTCATATTGAGAACTTTGAATAAGTGTTTTGAGTCGCAATGTTGCATAAAGCCCGCACGGCTCGCCGTCCGGAGCATGATTTCTGCCTCTGGAACTCCTGCACGCCTCAGCCGTGCAAGTTCCCTGCACAGTCCCTTCTTGTTCTTCTTCCTCGCAAGGCAGTGGGTGTGGTACGTCACATAGCCCACAAAGTCTATTCCCCTGCTTTCCACCGGGAAAACCTGGTAGTTGCCCTTCAGGTCCACGTGACGCTCCTCGTTAAGCCAATGGTTGATTAACACAAGCCAGCCATGAAGCGTCGGCTTGTCTCCGGCGAGAAGAACCATGTCGTCGGCATAACGGTAATAGTACCGCACCCCGACCTCCTCCTTCAGAAGGTGGTCGAGTTCCGACAAATACAAGTTAGCGAAATACTGGGATATATAGTTGCCTATCGGCACGCCCGGCGCACTGTCTATAATCTCATCAAGCAACCATAGAACATCTGGGTCCTTGATTTTGCGCCGCACCACAGCCTTCATCTTGCCGTGGTCTATGCTTGGGTAGAATTTCCGCACGTCCAGCTTCAGGCAAAAAGCCGTCCCCTCCGGGTCGTCGTTCAGGTCTGCCCTCAGTCTGCGAAGCAGCGAGTGCATTCCGCGTCCCTTTATGCAGGCGTGCGTGTCAGCGGTAAACTGGGGCGTCCATATAGGCTCAAGAACCTGCATTATCGCCCAGTGAACCACTCGGTCTCTGAATGGCAGCTTGTATATTTCCCTGCGCTTGCCTTCGTATTTCACGAAGACATCATAGCGGCTCGTCCTGTATCTCTTCTCCTTCAGCTCGCTATGTAGCTGCTCAAGGTTGTCTTCAAGACGCTCAAAAAATGCCGTTACCTCATCGCGCTTATGTTTTCCCCGCGACGCATTGTCCGCCGCAAGGCGCAGATTTCCTTTGTCGCATATCCGCGCATACAAGTTGCCATATCTTTTCATTTTGGGTCATCGGGTCTCTTTTAGGGTCTGTCGTGGGTCTGCAATGCTCGCTTCAGGAACTGTCGATACCGTCCGCCTATGGCGGTGGCACTACCGGTACCCTCTGCATCTTGTAGTCATCTTTTGCCAAGTGGCACGGTCCTGCTCCTCTGTCGCGTTTTTTATTTTCTTTCGAGCCTGTATAGGGGCGACGAGTAGTTCGCATTCGCATTCGAAGCCGCGTTGTTCGCATTCACGTAGAACGCACCTGCATTCGCACCATTGTTAGCGTTACCGCCAGCCGCGCGGACACGAAGACTCACCACTGCCGGAGCAGCAACCGGTCAAACTCCTGTTCGACGCTGCAAAATTAAACATTTTTTTGCACAGCATCACCATTTAAGACTGCCTTTCCTCGTTTTCCCCAAAAATTTTCGCCCGCCTTACGGCGGGGTGTTTTTTTCCTCTCACCCCGCCGTGCATCGTTCGCTATTCTTGTTCTCAATATTCAAAATTTCAAAGAGCTCTTGTTTTCGTCCTGCGCTTCGCGCCGTTTTCGTCCTATTCGATTACGGGGTCTTCCGCAAAAACGCAGAGGGGCGACGAGCAGTACGCATACGCAAGCGAAGCCGCGTAGTTCGCACCCACGCAGAACGCACCTGCAGTCGCACCAGCGCTAGCGCTACCGCCAGCCGCGCGGACACGAAGACCGGTCTGACTGGCACCGTTGGTGTAGAAATAGTCTGCATAGTAGGTGCTACCACTTCCGCCCACCTCCGTCGGTTGCCATACTCTTTGCAACGTACACCTCGGTCTTCACACCTGCCTCCTGGCTCACGACAAGCCCGCGTGTCCATCTCCACAAGTGCCCGTAGCCCGCATGAACAAGTCCGAAGAACACAGGCACCTTGAAGGTCTTGTATGGCGTTTCCTGGTCCTCGGCATCCTCGCTCGCAGGAAGTGAGTATTCCACGAGCCCCGTGCCGTCGCCCATCTCAAGGCCTACGCTTGTCGGTATCAATGGATAGTAGCTGTTATAGCCGCCCCAGTCTGGCATGTCCGTAACGCCCGCGCCAAAGCCGCCCTGATACAGCCCGTCTGCATCCTTTTCTGCGTTATACGCCTCCTGGCTGTTCCGCGTGCCCATGATAACGGAAAACAGTATCTGCACAGCGGCTTGTGCCACAAACCAGTTTGCCTCCCAGCCGTCGCCGCGCTTCCGAGCATACGTGCCGAAGCTCGTAGTGCTTATTGACGTTGCAGCCATGCCAAGCATCGTCGCCTGTGGCGTGTCTGTAGCAGGGTGTTTGGCATTGCCCGTCAGCGTCAGTGCAGCGCCATTACCTCCACGGTAACGCTCATCGTCGCTGATTACCGAGCACAGCTTCTGCTCGGTGCGGTCCATCACGCCGGCTCCTGTCCATGCAATGCCGCCCTTCGGTATCCGCACGCTCTTCCTGCCTTCTATCGGCTTCAGCGTAATTGCCCAGTACGTCCTGCCGCCCTCCACTATTTCTGTGAAGTACCACGCACGGGTCCAGCACCACATGCACTGTCCCATGCTGCCGTCAAGTGCGGCGGGGCTGCCGTCGGCAAACTTCCGGCTGTCTTCCGGGTCGAGTTTCCTCATTTCCCTGTCGTCGGTCACAAGGTAGCGCCCAAGCCCAAGCGTAGCAGGTAGCCTGCGCAACGCCTCAAGTGAGCCCCACCAGCCACCTGCCTTCGGGGTCGCATTGCCGTTCGCCCACCAGCGGCCGGCTATCGGGTTCCCGGCTTCCGCCACCGCACGCTCAAGTTCCATGCGCCGCGTCTCGCCGCTCCCGTCCATCACTTCTATCTGCATCGCGCTCATCTCGCCCTCTGCAGGGCTCAGGTCGCTGATGCGCTTTCCGTTCTCGAAGGCTGTGAGCAGTTCCCTCAGCTTGCCTTCCTCTGTTTCGTTAAATGCCATTTTAATGACTGTTTAAGGGTTGTTTATATTCCTGTTCTAATACTCGTTGCTGTATATCTCGTAGTCCTCGTCGCTCACCGCGCTGATGCTCACCGCCTGGTAGTTCGCCTCTGTCGTCTGCTGCGCCGAGTAGCTCTTTATTACTATCTTCGTTATGTCAAACACGCCGAGGAACTCGCTCTGCACCTCCACCGACGTCTTCGCATCAAGTATCTTCCGCAATTCCCGGAGCTCATCGCTCGGCCACTCGTCCGCTATCACTCCGTCTCGCACTGCCTGAATGCCCACCACTAGGTTCACCTGCCAGTCACCCTCGTTGATGTATTCTTTCACCGTCCCGTCGCGACCAACGAGTGCCGTGCTAACTATTCGCCGTTCTCGGCTCACTGCGGCCACCGCATCCGCAAGCTCAAGGCTTACCTCGCCGCTCTCGGTCTGCGCTCTCAGCCGCACGGGGCAAAGCACCCATCGTCCCTCCCACCACGTCCGGTCAGTTATCGGCTGTCCTATCTCCTGAGTCTTTATCTCCTTGCCTCGACCCTCCCAGCTCACTGCATCGCCCTTGCGCCCTTCCTTGAAGTGCACAAGCCGCTTGCTCATGTAGTTCGCCCAGCTTATCGCCGTTAAATCTATGCTAATAGGTAGTTTCATTCGGTTGCGAGTTGAGTGTCGTTCAGAGCCCCCATCAATGCCTCCAGCACGGCTTCCTTCACTCGGTCGCTGCTTTCTGCAAGGTTAGAAGTGCTTATGGTGAACTGTTCGATAAGTTTCTCTATGTTGATTGTGATATTCTTGATTTTGCCGCCGCTATCGCCACTGCTGCTTGAACCAGTGGCTGAAGATAGGGTTCCGGCTGTCGGGTCTGTCTTTGGAACTTCGGGGACTTCAGGAAGTCCAGGAACTCCCGCAGCAGTTGTCTGTTTTTGACTGCTTGATTTCTTTTTCTCTGACGCTTCCTTCTTGGCGGCTTCTGCCATTTCCGCATCGTAGGCTTTGTTAAACGCCTCTCCGACTTGTTTCCCATAGTCCGAAAATCCGCTTTTAAGTTTATTGAGGGCAGCGCTGATACCGGCACTATCTAATGAGAAAGCGGCCTTTATCAGGTCTCCAATCGCACCGAACAATTGCTTCGCAAGGTTGCCGATTCCTGTAAACACAGCCTTGAAAGAGGCAAAAAGCCCCTTAAGAACGGCGCGGAATTTCGCGGAAGTGTTCCAGAAGTACACACCAATTGCAATCAATGCGGCAATAGCTGCTGCAATCCAGCCGATAATCGGAATGTTCATAATGGCAACAGAAACAGCACGGCATGCAGTAGTTGCAGTAGTGGCGAATACCCCAAATGAGGTCGATGCTATCCCCGAGAACGTGGCAGATGCCGTTCCGCCTGTAATGAACGATAATACCAATGCTCCCAAACCTTTGAGCGCATTGAAAATTCCGACCGTCGCAAATCGCAGAACGGCAAGAGTCGCTCTTGTTATATTGATTAAGAAACCATTTGAAACAAATTGTCCTGTCACAAGTTCACGGTTCATAAGAGCCATCTGAATTCTTGCCACATAAACAACCCCCTTAATCCATTGCCACATAGCAGCCCAGTTGAGCCCCTTGACCCACAGCATCAATTTACCTACTCCAAGAATGAGGGGCATAAGTTGAGACAATGGTGTCAAAAGTCCTATAATGGCACCTGCCCAAAGTGTAGTGTCTCCAGTTGCTTGAAAAACGGAAATCTTGAAATCTTCGATTGTTTGATTTACTGCGGCCTGACGCTCTGCATAGCTCTGCATAATGATTGCCGCTTGGTCTGTCGCACTATTCGTCCCGGTTACTGCGTCCGTAAAGTCCTGCAAGGCGTCTGTACCTTGTATTAGTGCTCTGGCTGCATTGGCATTTTCCACGCCAAAAAATTTCGACAGCAGGGCAGAGTCGTTCAGCATTGGTTTAAGCATATCAAGCCGCTCCTTCAGGCTCTTGCTGTTGTCCCCTAAAGCAACGACATCAATGCCTGCTTTCTCCAGCTCCTCACGTGCCTGCTTCTCCACAAATCGTCCCTTGCTAAGTTGCCCCAGCACATTGCGCAGCGCCACACCACCCTCACTGGCTTTCTTGCCTGCCTTGTCAAGCACCTGTATCGCTGCATTCGTCTCCTCGAAGCTCACATTGGCAGCCTTAGCCGCCATGCCGCATTGCTGCAGCGCAGCGCTGATGGCTGGTAGCTCCGCACTTCCTGCCTGTCCCGCTGCCGCCATCACATTCATCATGCGCGCCATCTCCTGGCTCGCTGCTACGGGGTCATCAAGGCTCACGCCATACTGGTTCATTGCCGTTGTCAGAACCTGCGCAGCCGCCACACCGTCACCGCCCATCAGCTTGCTCGTCGTCTGTATGCAGTCACCCATCTCTCTAAGCACGTCAGGGTATTTGCCCAGTTCCGGGCTGAGTTGCGAAAGAAGTAACTTGTATCCCTCCACAGCAACGGCAGCATCCGTGCCGAATGCCTTTGCACTGTCACGCGCAAAACCCTCGATTTGCTTCAACGTTTCACCTGTCACTCCTGCCACGGCACTCAAGTCATGCATCTGGCTATCCAGCCTTATGCCAGAAGAACTAAATGTCTCTGTTACCTGATTAAGCCCTTCAATCGCATTCTTTACCAAATCAATTCCGGCAAGCATCGTTGTCCATTTTCCGATGCTGTTCTGCGCACCATCAACCTTGGCCTGAAATTCGCCTGTCGCAGAACTCATGCCGTTGATTGTGGCAGTATAATTACCGCCTATATTGAAAATATAGTCAAAAACGCTTGCCATATCAGTTTATTTTATTACTTTTGTATCACAGAATTAAAGTTTTACACATGGTCAACATATTAGCCCACATAATCGGATGGCTTTTTATTGCCGCCCTCGTTCTTGGCATAATTGGGGTGGTAGCATATATTGTTGACATTTTCCGTTTTGGGCTTTCGAAGAAAGGCTCTGGAACGCTTCCTTGGTGGGTATTCTGGCGGCCTTAACGCTTCTTTTCTCCGAACAAGGCTGCTATCATTTCAGCATGGTTCTTGTTGCGCCATCGCTCAAGCCATATCGCCTTGCTGTATAGCTCGGCCCATTCTTCCTCCGTCTTTATTTGTTCCACATTCACATGAAGGTTGCTCATTATAAGTGCGCACCCCTTGGCAAACGTGTCCTCATCGTCTGCGTCTGCCAACGTGTGCGCCTCTACAAGTTTTTTAGCGACCCCATGCAGCCGTTCACCATCTTGCCGAGCTGAACCTGCACAGCCATAAACAGAACGGCATCCGTGCGCAATTCTTCGCTGCCGCCAAGCCAGCAGTTGTCCATCATCACCTTGCCTGCGGCAACCTCGTCCACCTTTCCAAGTTTCGTGATTGTCTTGATGGTCTCAAAGTCAGGACGCTTGAAGTAGCCCACGTGAGTGTCCTCGCCGTCCACAATGTCCACCCTGAACACCTTGCGGTGCTTCTTCTTCATCTCTTCCACCTGCTCCGGGCTGATGCCGCCATCGTAGGTTCGCGCTTCATGCGCATTGCATTCTTGCTCTTTCATGTCGTTTTAATCCTGGTTTAATTCGTTTTTAATTGGAGGTGACCGCCACACTGCAGCGGCCACTGCTCCGTTAGGCTGTCTTGCCCCACTCTATGTGTGAGGGCACGAGCGGCAGTTCCACTTCCTGCCCAGTGTCGCCCTCCTTCCACTTCCTCGCGTTGCCGCTGATGTGGCAGTTCCTGATTTTGTCTGTCACGAGCAGCCCGCTGTCCGGAAGGTACTGAACTATCACGTCAAATGGGGGGAGGTCCTGAAGTCGCCCAGTCGTGCTCTGCGCCGACAGTGCCTGTACCTCCTCCTGATAGAGTATCAGTTTCCCGCTCGGCGTGATGCGGCCTTTCGACCGTCCCACCGGGTGGCGACCGGCTCCGTACTTGTTCACGATTTCCTGCTGGTCGTCATATTCCACACCGGTTATCCCGGTCACTGGAACACCGCCAATCAGCACCACGATGTCCGCCCATGCACACAGCATGCCGTTCACCAAGGGTACTCCGTTGTTAATTACACTTGCCATTGTTTCTTCCGTTTTTCGTTAAATACTCTTGGCAAAGCCAATCTTCACACTCACATGGCGCATCACGGGCACGGCAACTTTTTTCAGTACAATATCCACTGTGCTGCTCGATGCCACGTCCTGCTCCGGGTCTATCTCGGCTTTGTACCCGCTCAGTTCACCAGCTTTTTCCATGGCTTCAAGCGCCTGCCCCGCAACGGTCTCCAAGTGCGAAACAGTGTAGCTCGCCAGCTTGCCAGTCTCGGGATCCACATACACGTTGCCGCCAAGTTCGGGTATAACATAGGTGCGTACGCCCCTCGCCCCCTTGTCCATCGTGCGGACGCTCTCTATGCTCGCATAGTCGCTCGTCGCACTGTCCATCGTGTGGCTGTCGTTCATGTAGCTGCCGCTCTGTCCCTGCTGCGTCACAAAGAACAGGTAGCGCGCAGTGTCAAGCTGCTCCACAAGAGCCTTGTCCATGTCACGCAGCAGCGTTCCATCGCCAAACGCAGGAAGGCTGATGCCTGTCGGGAACTCCTTAACCCAAGCGATGCTCTGGTGTACCTTTGCACGGCTCAGCAGTCCCATCACCACGCCGAGTCCGCTCACGCTCGCCTTGCTCGCATTCGCCTTGTCCTTGTACAGCTCGGCACCGGTGCCGCTGCCCGCCTGTCCTATAAGCACGCTCACACGGCACTTGCCGCCGCCCGCAAGGCTCGTCGATATGGTCTTCACGCTTACCACTTTCGGGGCATACACCACCGAAAGTTCTGCGCCCTGCGCCTCAAGCGTATCGGCTTGGCCTTGTATTGCCACCAGGTCATCCTCGCTAAGGGCGCGGTCTCCACACCACACGCCGATTTGTCTGACCCTGCCGCCTGAATAGTTCTGCACGGTCTTGATTTCAGCAAAGGTGTAGCTGTCGCTCTGCGGCTTCTCGAACAAGCCTACATATAGGCTGATGGCCGGGTTCAGCCTGAACGTTTCGCTCAACTGGTAGTGCAGCATTCGCACCATCCAGCTCGCTGCATCCGCTGTAATGCCAGCCTCTTCCGCCTTGTCTATCGTCGAGAGTGGCTGCACATGCTCGGTCTTGAAACTTTCAGGCAGCTCCGATGCGGCAAGATATGCGATGAACCCGGTGATATGGTCCTCGCCGGCAAGCGTCTTTGGCACGTTGCCGTTCTCGCGCTTGATTGTCAAACTTGTACTCATTTCGCTGTGATTTTGATGATGTCCTTACTTTGCAGGTTCGCGGCGTGTGCCTTTGCATCGCTCTCCTGAGCAAATGCCTGCCCGTCGCTTGCAACCCACACCTGTTTGAGTCCGTGGCGCTTACACGCAGCCAAACCCACTGATTTGAGTGCGCTGCTACTCTCTGCCTTTGGCTTCTGAGCGGCGGACTTTTTCTTCCCACCTCCCTCTGCCTTGTCGGCTGTCGCCTCGGTATTCTGTTTCTCTTGCCCCTCTTGTAGGGTAGGATTCACCTCCGCCTCTTGGGGCTTGTTGTTTTCTTCGCTCATGTCTTTCTTGTTTTTATGATTCTGTATGATACCCACACGGCTGCCAGTCCAATGGCTATTGCCATCGCCCATGAAGCAAGCAGCTTAACTCGCTCCCAAATGCCGGGGGGCTTTTCTGCCGTCACCACCACCTCATCCAGTGTCACGCCATCGTATGAGGCCTTTGTGTCATTCGATGTTGATGAGACCATGCCCGCATTCTCCATCATGTCGGAACGCCGGTTCTGCTCATGGCGCTGCCTCACTACAGCTCTCACAGGAGGCTTGCCTGTCAGGCTGTCTGCCGGCTGCGTGGTGTCGTATATCTCAATCTCCGTCACTGTCAACCCCTCCGTCGTCTCCGTCAGGGTCATCGCGTGCCTTGTCTCCGTGCTGCTTGCGCTTGTTGCCTCCGTCTCCATCTGTTCCGCCACTTCTGCCTGCATCTGTTCCTTCACCACCTTTCGGCTTCCTGAGCAACTCATGCTTGACAGGGCAACGGTCCACATGAGGACAGCCCCAAATGCGCTCCAGCGCCTTGTTGAGTCTCTGTACGTCATTCCGCAGTTTCGTTATTTCGGTCTTGAGCGGCGGGACTATGCTCTCCATGAGTATGTCGCTGGCCTTGCGCACGTTCTCCAGTTCGTGGCTCTTCACTTCGGCGAGCTTGTCCTTCATCTCCGCACGAAGCTGCTCCACCTCTGCCTGGTATTTCGCACGCATGAGCCTGCTCCCTACCCATGCCCCTACCGGGGTCGCTATCGCCGCCACAAGCGCCGATATGATGGTCATTATCTCGCCGCTCATTCACTTTTCATTTCGTTTTTAGCCCGGCTTCGGCTGCCCACCGCTTCACGTTGAAACTCGGGCATGCCTTGGCCGCAAATTCATTATGTCCGTGCACTGTCGCTCCTGGATACTTGGCAAGCAATTCTCTCACGAGCCGCTCAAGGCTCTGGCGTTGCGCCGCTGTACGTGTGTCCTTTGGGGTCTTGCCGTCCGCTGCACATCCGCCAATGTAGCACACGCCTATGGAATGGGCGTTATGCCCGACGCAATGTGCGCCCTGACGCTCCTCGCTGCGCCCCTTGTGGACGCTGCCGTCCCGGTATATCACATAGTGGTACCCGATGCCGTCAAAGCCTCGCTCCTTGTGCCAGCGGTCTATCTGAGCCACGGTGTAGTCCTTGCCTTCCGGCGTGGCTGCGCAATGCACGATTATCTCGTCAATCTTTCTCACCTTGCAATATCAACTATACTGCCTTGTCGCTCACAATTGCCGCACGGCACTTCGTATCGCTCAATGGCAGACAGATACCGTACTGCTCGAAGTTCACAAGGTTGCGGTGATACAACGGGTCTTTGCTTGCCTCGCTGTAATAGAACTCGGTGCTGCCGTATGCCTTCATCATGCGACCGGCATAGAATGCCACGGAGGCACGGGCATCGGTCGATGCAGGGAGTGCGCCCCATGCAAGTTTCTTGCCTGTGGTCATGTTGTAGTAAGGCGTTCCGTCATACTCGTAAACGTCAAAGCCATACATGCGGCAAATCTTGCCGTCGGTCTGGTTGATGTTGTAATGTTCCTTGAATTTCTGCTCGGTCTCAAGCAGGTCGTTCACATGGTCGGAGCACAGAACGAGGATGCGGTCCTGAGTGGGAATGCCCATCTTGTCAAAATGGCGTTTCAAGGTAAGCATATCGGCATACGTCATCTTCTTGCGCGTTCCGTCGCTGGACCCCGTGGTCTTGATTACGGGAACGTCTGTCGCATTCGCGTCGGGAGCAATGGCATGGATGCCGCGCTGCGCAATCTTCTCTCTCAATGCATCGCGGTGGCGCTCCTGTACGCTTGCCATCTTGTCATAGCTGATTGCATGAAGCTCGTCTCTCGTAACCGGAGTTGCCTCCGTGCTGAACTTGTCAAGGCTGATGGGTTTGTCTGCATCGGTGAGGGCGGTAATGGCAAGTGGATAGGTCGTGTTGTTCACAAGCACATTGGGGTCGCCACCGATTGCCACAAAATGGATTACGTCGTGCTGCACGTACTGGTTATAGCTGCGGATGCGCTGCATCCACCCCAGCGACTCGGGTGCCGTTCGGAATGCCTTAATCATCTCGCCGGTCCAAATCTCCGTAAACACGCCGGCACGCAACATGCCCGCACCGCCCATCGGGATAAGTCCGGCAACACTGCCTACAACGGCTCCCGTCTCTGCTGCGAAGCCGCTTGCCACGGCAATGCTCGCGCCTGCCACGGCGTTGAACGCAAAGGTCATGAGCATGCAGCCCATAATGCCTAATACTCTTGCAAAAAATCTACTTTTCATTGTTATTCTGTTTTTCTCGTTAGTCTTTCAGTTCCGGACACTCCATGCCGTATTCTTCCTTGAACAGGCGCTTGTACTCCGCAGGATTGCTCTTGCGCAGTTCCAGTCGCTCGTCAGCCGGCACATCGCTGAGCTTGGCGTATGTCTTTGCCGTTCCTGCAGCCCCCGGTGCGCTTTCCTTTCCAAGGTTAATAACCTCGTTGGGCTTCTGCTGGGGGCGAAGCGAGGCAAGCGTGTCAGCGAGCATCTGCAAGCCGGCCGTCTTGCCCAACTTGATGAAGTGGTCGCGCTGCTCTGCCAGAATGCGGCGTTCTTTCACTGCTTGGTCCACCGCCTGCGTGACGGCTGCCAATTCAATTGTCTCGGCATTCTCCGCGCGGTGCTTCATCAACTGAAGTGCGGCGGTTGCCTGTTCCTCGGTTGCGTTCTCCGGCAGCCCGAGGAGTGATAGCTGTTCTTTAATCATTTTTGAATTGTTGTTTGGTTTGTTATTGTTTTCCGCACCTTCTTGCTCCTGTGCTTCCGGTGTCTCTTCTTTCTTCAGTAATGGCAGCCTCAAGTTTTCCTCGCCTGACGTGAGTCGAAGAAACTTGCCGTCCTCATACAGTTGAATGGCTTCGTCGTTGCTGCCTATGTCAACGATGCTCACCTCCACGAGTTTGCTGCGCGTTACGGTCTCTCTTGTCTGACCAGGCAGCAGCAACGATGGGTCTGCACTCGTCTCAATGATTTCAAGCCCTGCACTGAGCATACGCAGGAAACCGTTCTCCCACTTGCTCTCTATCTGCTTGGCAAATTCGTCGTTTTGGTCAAACACAGGCGTTCCTATGAGTTTGTCGCCGTCCGTGCGTATGTTCTCAATCCTGCCTATCGGCATCGCTCCTTTCTCCCAGCCCCTGCGGTGCATCCAAAGGAGTACGGGGTTTCGCTCAAACTGCGAAAGCTCTATGCCTGCCGTAAGCACCCTGCCGCCATAGCTGTTCAGGGCTTCTGTCGATATTGCTGCTTCTTTCATTTTAAGTTCCTAAAAATGCCCGGACACGGACTGATGGAGGCGATGGTGGGTGGGTGTTGGTACTCTCGCCGCGCCCGGGCTTAAAACAATCTTTTTTACCTTGTCGTTGCGAAGGCAGGACTCGAACCTGCGACCTTCGGGGAATGAGCCCGACGAGCTACCTCTGCTCCACTTCGCGATATGTTTTTTGCTTATTCGCTGTGCAAAGTTGAGTATTATATACAACCCTAACAAAAAGAGTGTAAACTGTTTACACTCTTTTTTATTATTGTGTTTTTTCCTGCAAACTTTGCACTGTGAAAGCGTGCCCACAGTGGGTGCGCTGCATCTAATTACAGCATTTTTATGAATGGCAACGAAAAAGGAACGTGAGCAGCAGCGTGAACACGCCCGACTGCTCTACATGCAGGGGGAGCCCCAGAAGTCAATCGCCGAGAAGGTCTGCGTATCTGCACAGACTGTCACCAAATGGGTGGCCGACGGCGGCTGGGAACAGGCGCGCGCGGCGGCTAACATCACTCGCCCGGAACTCGTCAATAAAATACTGAACAGCATCAATGTGCTGCTCGAAGATTTGGCCAACGACCCAACCCCGGAAAAGACGGCGGCAAGTGCCGACAAGCTCGTCAAATTCGCAGCCACCGTCGAAAGGCTCGACAAGAAGACTTCCATCGTCGATGTCATTGAGGTTTTCATGGCTTTCAGTAAGTGGCTGCAGTTCCGTATGTCGTTCGACCCGAACGTTACCCCAGAATTACTCAAGACTATCAACCACTACCACGATTTGTTCATCTCTGAAAAACTGAAGGAAAGTTTCTAAAGCATGGCTACAAAGGCGGAAATCATAAAGGCACAGGAGAAATGGAAACAGCACTGCGAGACGGTACAGGCAGCAACTGCTGTGATTATCAACGAGACGGAGGAGCAGCGCACCCGGCGCATCAACCGTATGCGCTCTGATTATGCCGCCTTCGTTGACTATTACTTCCCCCATTGGACCATCAACCCAGAGACAGGGAAGGCTACCCCCTGTGCGCCGTTCCACATCGACGCAGCCAACAAGATATTGAAGAACCGTAACCTGAAGGCAGGATTCATGTGGCATCGTGGTGCCGCAAAATCTACCAACATGGACGTGTTCATACCTATGTGGCTCATGATTCAGCCCCGACGCGAGATAAACGTCATGGTGCTGGTCGGAAAGTCCGAGGACAATGCCAAGACGCTGCTCGGAGACATTCAGGCCGAGTTGCAGTACAACCAGCGATACATCGCCGACTTCGGAGAGCAGTTCAACAACGGGCACTGGGAAGACGGCGAGTTTGTCACACAATCCGAAGTGGCATTCTTTGCCCGTGGGCGCGGTCAGTCTCCACGTGGCCTTCGATACCGTTCCCACCGACCTGACTATGTCGTCATCGACGACCTCGACGACGACGAGCTCGTGGAAAGCCCTGCCCGAGTTTCCAAGTTGTTTGACTGGGTACGCTCCGCTCTGTTCGGCACACTTGACGGCGGACGCGGACGCTTCTTCATGGTCGGGAACTTGATAGCGAAGAACTCCGTCCTCGCCAGATGGTGCGAAATAAAGACCGTACACGTTACCCGCGTGAACATATACGACCGCAAAGGGGATATATCTTGGGCTGCAAAATGGACCCCTGAAGAGGTTCGGCAGATTGAGGCCATCGCCGGTTACAGGGCATTCCAGAAGGAATACATGAACAACCCTATCATCGAGGGTGCCGTGTTCCGCAACGAGTGGATTCATTGGGGGAAGCGTCCTGCCTGGTCCAAGTTCTCCGAGATTGTCTTGTACATCGACCCGAGTTTCAAGGGCTCTACGAAAAACGACTTCAAGGCCGCAAAGCTCTGGGGAAAGGTGGGTACTGCATTATGGCACCTACGCGCTTTCGTCCGCCAGTGCTCCGTGGCTGAAATGGTACGCTGGTGCTACGACCTCTATGAGTGGTCACGGGGTCAGGGCATTGCCGTGCGCTGGTACATGGAGGCTAATTTCATGCAGGACACCATCCTCGACGAGTTCCGACGGGAGGGCGAGTTGAGAGGTTACCAACTTCCAATCACAGGCGACAAGCGGAAGAAGCCTGACAAGTTCCAGCGCATCGAAGCCGTCAGTCCTCTGTGGGAGCGCGGTTTCGTAACATACGACGAAACACAGCGTGACGACCCCGACATGCTCGCCGGTATTGACCAGACTCTTGCTTTTGAAAAAGGTATGCGCGGACACGACGACGCACCCGATGCCGACGAGGGTGCTATCTGGATTCTCCAGCGTGATACGCGCGTACATTCTTTTAACCCCTCATTCGGCATGAGAAAAACAGCAAAAAACATTTCATGGTAATTACAGACTATCTACGTGCCCTACTGTTCGACTGGAGGAAGAACAGGGCTATCAAGCAAGCCCAACGCTCAGCCAACCTCTACCGCAAGAAGTTCCTCGTCCTTGTCTATCAAGGGAAGCCTGTGTGCGTGTCCATGCAGGGTGTAAAACAAATGATCCGACAAAAGCGCTTTCATGGTCTCACACCGCAGAAGGCAAGGGAAATCGCAATTTATGAAGCCAACCCAAAACCTGCACGCCAATGTTCCTGACCGTTGAAGATTACAGAAGCGTCTGCGATGATTTTGAATTCGAGCAGATAACGCACAGCCCTGAGACAAGGGAGGCTGCGGAAACAGCCGCCATGGAGCAGATTGCCTCGTATCTTCGTAGCCGCTACGACATCGAGAGGGCTTTCGCCCAGCGGGGGGAATGCCGCAACGCCATGCTCGTACAGTGTGCCGTCAATATCGCCCTTTGGCTTATGGTTCACAGGCTACCTCAGAGCATGGGGCACGAGCGACGTGAATGCCTCTACAACGATGCAGTGAAATGGCTGCGAGACGTACAGGCATCCAAGGCTTCGCCCGACCTGCCTCTCTATATCTCTTCCGACGGCAGCACCGACACGCACAACCCTATCCGGTCTGGCTGTATGCCACCTAACAGATACGATTATTAAATGACGATTAAAAACCGATTAAACGATGTTCAGACTCTGTGCAAATGTCGAAATCAAGGGCGACCGTTCTTGGTCGCTCAATTTCGTTACCGCCGTTACGATTACCCGCGACACTGAAAAGCTCACGGCTGAAGCCCAAATCACCCTGCCTAAGAAAATGAAGTGGGACGGGGCTGCGGAAATACCCGTGAAGCGTGGTGATACCGTGAAAATATCTCTCGGCTACGACGATGACCTGCAGACGGCCTTTGTGGGATATGTCCGTGATGTCGGTTTCAAGACGCCAATAACTATCACCTGCGAGGATGACATGTTTATGCTCAAGCAGATGCCGGCTGTAAAGAAGGCTTACCGCTCCGTGACGCTCGAAACGCTTCTCAAGGAGCAGGGCATAAAGCAGCGCATAAACGTTATGGGCGAGCAGTCGCTCGGTGCTTACCGCGTAACTGCCGAAACGGTGGCTTCCCTGCTTGGGAAATTGTCGGAACAGGGCATTCGCTCGTTCTTCCGATACGAGGACGGGGAGCCTGTACTGTATTGCGGTGTCCTCTTCGAGCGTGACAATTCGCCCGCACAGGTTTTCAAGACTGGTCTGAACATCATTTCCGACCAAAACCTCAAGCAACAGAAGGCTGAGAACATGCGGCTAAAGGTCAAGGCGGTAAGCCTCATGCCTGACAACAAGAAGATTAAGGTGGAGGTTGGGGACTCCGACGGGGAACTGCGCACACTGCATACCTACAACAAGAAGGAGAGCGAACTGAAGGCATGGGCGCAGCAGGAGGTCAAGCGGTTGAAACGCGACGGGCTTACAGGTTCTTTCTCCACTTTCGGATTCAAGCTCGTGGACCCTCTCGACGCTGTCGGCATCGTCATCGACGGAAACAAGATGGGGGTCTATCAGGTAAAGAAAGTGATTGTCAAATATGGCGACGGCGGTTTCCGTCAGGAAATCACCATCGGTCTCCGCGTCGCATAATGGTTGTTATAATATGCCAGACTTGAAAAATATAATCAGACAGCTTGCCAAGCCCGACGGCGAAACGGTCGCCTTGGTATGCACTGTTGATGCTGTGGACAAGACGGCACGAACCATCGACTGTACTCCCGTGAACGAGGGAGCTCCATTGCTTGGCGTGAACCTGCAAGCCAACCAGGAGGCTGACTTCGGTATTTGCGTGTTCCCCGAAGTCGGCTCTTTCGTCGTGGTCGGTTTCGTGGCAGACGGTGCTGCGGGCGTGGTATTGCTCTACGACAAGATTGAGTCTGCCGAGATTGTCATCGGTGACACTTCTGCCGTCATCGATGCCGAAGGTTGCCGCATCGATACGGCTAAGATGTCCGCCCACATCAACAGGGAGGACATCATATTCAACGGCGGGGAGCTCGACGGACTGGTGATTATACAAAAACTCACCGACAAGCTCAACGAACTCAAGGACACTGTAAACGACTTTATCGGCAAATACAATGCCCACACCCATGTCACCACCGCAACCGTCGGTACTGGTCCCGTAGGCACAATCAGCCCTACGACAAGCACGGCAACCACCGCAAAGGCATTCAACAAGTCTGATTACGAAAATACAAAGATAAAGCAATGAAAGGTTTGCAAATTGACATAGATACAGGCGACTTAATGGTGGAACATGGCTCCGCCGTCGTTGCCGATTCTTCCGGCTTCATTGCCGAGATTGTGCTGCGCTCATGCAGGGGCGAGTTCAAGGAACACCCGCTATTGGGTGCCGAAGCTCCTCTCATGCTTGCCGGCGAGCACGACCCGTTCTGGCCTGGCAACACGAAGAAGATGCTTAGGGCTTGCGGTCTCGATGTGTCTAACCTCACTCTGTCGCACGACGGCACCGTGACAATATATTGACGACTATGATTATTACCGTTTCAAATAGACAATCGCTGCTCGACATCGCCGTCATCGCACTCGGCTCTGTCGCAGGGGTGTTTGCCCTCGCAAAAAGGAACAACCTGCCTGTTACGGCTGTCCTGGACGACGGGCAGACCATCGTTTACGAACTGGAGGACGTGGTCAGCAACACGGTACGAAACGCTTACGCCACGCAGCGCATTTCGCCTGCCACCGACATTGACAACGCTGAATACAAGGAACTGCTTTTTGCAACCGGAACGAAGCGCCCGAACACTTTCAGACCGCCACTCATCGACTTCGCCGACGACAGGCTCAACATCAACAAGGTGGACGAGGTTCTCGGACTTATCGCCAACGGGCAGCCGGTGAAGGTGCAGAGCAAGCAGCAGCTCACGCGTATCATGGCAGACCCCTTCAGCGAAGTATTCTCATAATTATAAATTGCTACTTATATGGAACAACTCACAGAAAACATTTTGCAGGAACTCGACACGGCGGAACTCACTGCGCGTGCTGAGGTCATACGCGATGCCGTGCAAGCCAAGTCGGTTTCCGCTGCTCAGGTAGGTGAACTGTTTTGCGACCTTATCGAGGCTTGCGGGGATATCAACAGGGCGGTCTCTCTTTTCCTGTCCGTGAACGTGCCGGAAATTCAGGCGGACATTGACAACCGGCTTTCCGATGCCGATGATGCCGCCGCCAAGGCGAAGGCTGAAATACAAAGGTCTGAACAGACACGGGCACTGGTGGAGTCGCTCGTTGCAAAGTTGTCATCGCAGAACCTGAATGCCCCTGAACGTGTGGACATAAGCTCTGCGCCATCGGTCGTCACTCTCGCCAACAAGGTGCCGCAGAAAATATGCGCCTCCCTGTTCCCTCGCTTTGGCATCGGCTCCGTCCTGTTCATCAGCGACAACAAGGCGGTAGAAGTGACCCCTGACGGGAATGTGCTGCCGCTTGCGCTCGGGACTTCAAAGGTTCATGCTGTTGCATCTGCCAACTCTTCGGTTTATAAATCTCTTTGCATAGAGGTCGTGCCCCCTCGTCTCAGACTTTCCGCATCCGGGGCTCTTATCCTTGACGGCAAAGGCAACACCCGACTCACATGACTGCCGCTGTCCGACATATACACTACCGCGATGACTTCACGTTGCGGGAGCGTTTCAGGAATGGGGAGGGCGACATCATCGCTCTTCCTGAAGACGTGGACTTCGAGCTACGCTACTGGGTGAAGCACGGACGCCAGTATGTCGCCTCAAGGGTCGGTGGTATCTATTCCAACTGCAAGCCCGACGGCGATGCGCTGCTTGTCATTTTCAAGGACCACAATCTTTGCGAGGGTACGCTTCGGCATGAACTGCATCTGAGACTGCTAAACGACATCATGCCCGACGGCATTCAGAACGTATATTACCCGGAGGACATGGCGGTGCAGCTATGGCATCTTCCGGGGGACACCTATGGCGTTATTGAGTCCGATGTCCTTGCTGCATATACACGCGGACTTCCTTTCACGTTCTCTGACTTCACGCCAGAGCAACTTGCGGAACTCAAAGGTGAGAAGGGCGACCCGTTCACCTATGATGACTTCACGGCTGCCCAGATTGAAATGCTCATGAAGCCTGCCGTCGATGCCGCAAAGTTGGCTACGGACGCTGCGGACAGGGCAGACAATCTGACTCAGCAACTGGGCAGCCAGGCACAGGAACTCAGGAAGACGGCTGATGATGCCGTAGCCGGATGCAACGCTGCCACCGTTGCCGCGCAGAAGGCAAAGGCTGCAGCAGACGTCGCCACTAAGAATGCGACCGATGCCGCTGCCAATGCAAACGCCCAGCGAGAGCTCACCGAACAGAGCAGGCAACGCATTGAGGAAGTGGCGGAACGTGCGGAACTGGCTGCCGCGCCGGTACCTGGGGGACTGCGTGTCGATACGCCAGCACCTGTTACGATTGGGAACAATGTGCCGCGATACATCAATGCCCGCATACTTCCTGCATCCGCTGCGCAGAATATCATTTTCCAAGTGAGAGGGGAAGCTGCCGACGTGGAGCCTGACGGGCGCATCGTGCCGCTCATGGGCGGCTCCGTTAGGGTGCATGTCATCCCTACTGCCGCCACCAACCTTTACAGGACTATAACTGTTCAGGTGGTCGCTCCTTCGCTGCGCCTGGCAGACGCAGCAGCCCTGCGACTTGACAAGGACGGGAACATTCGTTTAACTTAACTTCTGGATAATGTCAAACATCATTACAAGCATACGCGACTGGCTGAGCCGACCTACGCGCACTGAGATATTGTCCCTCGCCCAAAGGGCTTCGAGCAAGCAGGGACTGAAGATTACGGCTCAACTGCTGCAGCAGACCGACACGCTTACGAAAAAGGACATCAACGACTGGAGAAGCGCCCATCAGGTAGCCATCGACTACGAGAACCCAAACCGACTGCGCCTGTACGACATATATGCCGACTGCGAGCTTGACGCGCATCTCTCCGGCTGTATCGCACAACGTAAGGGAAAGGTACTGCAGAAGGATTTCCGCCTTGTTGACAGCAACGGCAAGGAGGACATGGCTGCCACCGAGCTGCTGCAGCAGGAGTGGTTTGCCGACTTCCTCGGATATGTCCTCGATTCCACTTATTGGGGTCATTCGCTCATACAGCTCGGCGATGTGGTCAAGGACGATGGTGGCATCATGCGATTCGACAACGTGGAACTGGTACCACGCAAGCACGTCGTACCTGAATATGGGCGTGTGGTCATCAATCCGGGGGACGACTGGCGTAGTGGCATCCCATACAGGGAGGGCGACTTCGCCAACTGGTGCGTCGAGGTGGGTAAGCCGAGGAACCTCGGTCTCTTGCTCAAATGTGCCTGCTCGTACATCAGCAAGAAGAACATGCTGACCTTCTGGGATATGTTTGGAGAGATTTTCGGGCAGCCTATGCGCATCGCCACTACTAACAGCCCCGACAACGCCGAAAGGGCAAGGATTGAAAATGCACTCGAAAACATGGGTGCTGCTTTCTGGGGCTTGTTCCCGGAAGGTACGAACATCGAAATAAAGGAAAGCAGCCGTGGCGATGCCTACAACGTGTTCGACAAGCGTGTCGATCGATGCAACTCCGAACTCTCAAAGGTCATTCTCAACCAGACAATGACCATTGACTCGGGGTCTTCGCTTTCGCAGTCTGAAGTTCACCTCGAAATTTTCGAGCGTACAACCGAGGCAGACGCTACCATGGCAGGATATGTCGTCAATGGGCGACTGCTGCCGCTCATGGCACTGCATGGGTTCCCGGTAAAAGGGAAGCGCTTTGTATGGAACAATGCGGCAAGCTACACGCCTGCAGAACAGAGGGAGATTGAAAGGCTGCTGCTTGAGTATTACGAAATTCCTGCCGAGTATTTCACCGACAAGTACGGCGTGCAGATTGCAGGTGCTCGCGAGGCGAAGACACAGCCCGACCGTTTTTTCGACTGAGCCCCGCCCTGCGACTGGCTGACTTGGTGGGGCTGAGACGCTCTTATCGCTCGTTCAATGCCGCGTTGGCTTCACTATATGCCGACGACCTGCTGCGACTTGCTGACGATGCCGACAAGCCCGATTTTGACGATGCGGCTTTTCTTGACGCCGCCGACATGGTTTATCATGCCGGCAAGTTCGATGCATCCATGCTCAACACTCCTGAAGCCCACCGACTCATAGCAGAGACGCTCAAGCAGATTAAGCGAGGCATCGACTCCGGCATTCCGCACGAGGTGCCAGAGGTGGTCAAATATGCCCTCGAAAACAATGCTTTCATCTTCTCAGGGTTCAAGGCATATCATACGCTGCGCGAAGTTGGCGTTTCGCTTGTTACGGACAAAGGGGACATCAAGCCTTTCGACACGTTCAGGAAGGACGTGCAAGCCATCAACGGCCGATACAACCACAACTACCTCTATGCGGAATACAACCATGCCGTAGGGGCTTCTCTCATGGCATCACGTTGGCAGCAGTTCGAGCAGGACGGAGACCGATATGACCTCCAGTACCGAACAGCCGAGGACGACCGCGTCCGTGAAGACCATGCCATACTTCACGGCACGACACTTCCTCCGTCCGACCCGTTCTGGTCGCTCTACTTGCCGCCGAATGGATGGAACTGCCGTTGCACCGCCGTACAGGTTCGCAAGGGGAAGTACCCGCAAAGCGACCCGGCACTCGCCATGCTGCGTGGTAACAACTGCACCGAAAATGCCAAGCAGCAGATTTTCCGATTTAACCCCGGAAAGACACTGCAACTTTTCCCACCAAAGCATCCATACTACAAAGGTCCGAAAGCCGAGCAGGTGAAACAGGCCATTGACGGTTATACGCCTGTAGAATGGACTCCTAAGACCGTTGCACAGGCTGAACAGTTTTTCCGGGACAAACTTGGGGTAAATTGCGCCCTCGACGGATTTACATCCAAAAACATGAAACAGATAGAGGATATATTCAGAAGCGTGGAGGAACATTTCCAGAGATTCCCTGAACTGAAAAAGGTGACGCTGTTTGTCGGGTCAATACGCGGACGCATCAAGATGCTGACAGAAGCAAAACTAAAAGAGTACCTACGAGACACCCCTGACGGAGACCCTAAGATACTGGAAAAGTGGGCTTCTTCATGGGCAAAATCAATAGGAACATTCCGTGGATGCTACGCATATTCTCATGGGGCTGCAAAAGATATGGGATTGTCTGGTATTTGCTTCAATACCACATGGAAAGGAGAAAAAATAGAACAATCGCTTGTTTCAGACGTGAAATATAAAGGGCATCCCGTAGGAACTGCAACTCTGAAAGCCGTCTTTGACCATGAGCTCGGACATGAGATTGACCGGCTTATCGGACTGCGCACACACTCCGACTTCCTTAA
>SFJN01000204.1 GCA_004555055.1 Bacteroidales bacterium
AAGGCACAGGGGAACAGACGGTGAAGTTCTCTTCTTTGGAGAAATGGAAGGAGAAATCCCCTGCGGAGCATATATATAATAAGGTAAAAGCGCAGCCCTCCCTGTTTGTCACCAAGGTGGAGTGCAAGGAGAAGGTGGAGGAAACGCCGCTGCTCTACGACCTCACCACCCTGCAGAAGGAAGCCAACGCCAAGCACGGCTTCACGGCGGAGAAGACACTGGAAATCGCGCAGAAACTCTACGAAAAGAAGTTGATAACCTATCCGAGAACGGGAAGCCGCTACATCCCCGAAGACGTGTTTGCCGAAATTCCCAAACTGCTCGCTTTCATCGGCACACAGCCCGAATGGAAAGACAAGGTGCGGGCAAAAGCCGCCCCGACACGCCGCAGCGTGGACGACGGCAAGGTGACAGACCACCATGCCCTGCTCGTCACGGGTGAGAAACCGCTCTTCCTCTCCAAAGAGGACAATACCATCTATCAGATGATTGCCGGGCGCATGGTCGAGGCATTCTCTGAGAAATGCGTCAAGGATGTGACCACTGTCACGGCGGAATGTGCCGGAGTGGAGTTTACCGTAAAAGGCAGCGTCGTGAAGCAAACCGGATGGCGTGCCGTCTATGGCGAGGAAAAAGAGGAAATTACCATCCCCGGCTGGCAGGAAGGCGACACGCTGACACCGAAAGGCTCGTCCATTACCGAAGGAAAGACCAAACCCAAGCCGCTGCATACCGAAGCCACCCTGCTCTCGGCAATGGAAACGGCGGGCAAGGAAATTGAGGACGACGCACTGCGGCAGGCGATGAAGGACTGTGGCATCGGTACTCCCGCCACACGCGCCTCCATCATCGAAACGCTTTTCAAGCGCGGTTACATGGAACGCTGCAAGAAGTCGCTTGTTCCCACCGAACAAGGACTTGCCCTCAATTCCGTCGTCAAGACGATGCGCATCGCCGATGTTGCCATGACGGGCGAATGGGAAAAGGAGCTGGCGCGTATCGAGCGCGGGGAACTGTCCGACGACACCTTCCGCAAGGAGATAGAGGCGTACACACGTGAGATAACCTCCGAACTGATCTCGTGCGAAAAGCTCTTCGGCAGCCGTGACTCCGGCTGCGCGTGTCCCAAGTGTGGCACGGGCAGGATGCGGTTCTACGGCAAGGTGGTACGCTGCGACAACACGGAGTGCGGACTGCCCGTGTTCCGGCTGAAAGCGGGACGCACCCTGTCCGACGATGAAATCAAAGACCTGCTCACCGAAGGGCATACCAAGCTGCTCAAAGGGTTCAAGAGCAAACAGGGCAAGAGTTTCGATGCTGTTGTCGCCTTTGACGGGGAATATAACACGACTTTTGTGTTCCCGGAGGCTAAAAAGGACAAGAAATTTTCAGGACGGAAGAAATAGTATTAACTTTGCCACTTGTTCAGAGTAATGAATTGTTCTTCGATACCGGATTACACTCATACTTTGGATTTAGTGGTGGCACTCGGAGGGATACCGAGTGCCTTTTTCTTCCTTTTTCCAACCGATTATCCCGTTAATTATCAATCCGCTAAATCCAAAGTAATGAACAACAAGAAGAAAAACGAGGGTCAGACCGACTTTTCCTATTACGGTCTGTACCTGCTGGACTATCTCCGCACGAACAAGTTTGAACAGGCTGACGACACCGCTTTCATACGGGAACGGGCCGACCGTGCCGCCGAAACGTATGAGAGGGCACGGCTTGAAGGCTATCCCGCCGATGGTGCGCAGGAACTGGCGATGGACACGCTGCTGCGCGGGCTGCATTATTCCCGTTACGCCATCCTCCGCGAAGTCGTGGAAAACGAGTTTGCCGATGAAGTGCCGGAAGAGAAGCGTGAAGCCTTTGTCCTGAAACTGCTGCCGCTTGTCGGCAACGTGTTCTCCGTCTATGACCTCTCGGATGACAATTTCGCCCTGTCTTCCGATTACGACCTGCTCTACACGGAGCTGACGGGAGCAACCGTCCTTTACTTAGACGAATATGGCGTTTAACCGCAAACAGAAACTGCGGGACAACATCGAGGCGATACGGACGGCATTCATCCTTGACAGGGAAAATAGGACAGCGACAACCGAAGAGCGTGCCATACTTCAAAGGTACTGCGGTTTCGGCGGTCTGAAATGTATCCTCAACCCTGCAAAGGAACTGACGGATGCCGTCCGGTGGGCGAAATCCGACCTCGAACTGTTCGCCCCGACGGTGGAGCTGCACAGGCTTATCCGTGAGAACAGCAAGGACGAAACAGAGTACAAGCGGTTTGTGGATTCGCTGAAAGCGTCCGTGCTGACCGCTTTCTACACCCCCAAAGAGATAACCGACACCATCGCGGACGTGCTGGCAGATTACAGCGTCCGCCCCGCCCGTATGCTCGAACCGTCGGCAGGTGTCGGCGTGTTCGTGGATTCCATGCTGCGGCACAGCCCCAATGCGGATGTGATGGCTTTCGAGAAGGATCTGCTCACGGGTACAATCTTGAGGCATCTCTATCCCGACCAGAAAATGCGCACCTGCGGTTTTGAGAAAATCGAAAGACCGTTCAACAATTATTTCGACTTGGCGGTGTCCAACATTCCGTTCGGTGACATTGCCGTGTTCGACGCGGAGTTTCAGCGGAGCGACTCTTTCGGCAGACGCTCCGCCCAGAAAACCATCCACAACTATTTCTTTCTCAAAGGACTGGATGCCGTGCGTGACGGCGGTATCGTGGCGTTCATCACCTCGCAAGGGGTATTGAATAGCACCAAGACCTCCGTGCGTAACGAGCTGTTCAGTCAGGCCAATCTGGTATCCGCGATACGCCTGCCCAACAACCTGTTCACGGACAACGCGGGCACGGAGGTGGGCAGTGACCTGATTGTCCTGCAAAAGAACCTCAGCAAGAAGGAAATGTCGCAGGACGAGCGGCTGATGACCGTGATACAGACGGACACGAAAACCGCCCTGACCGACAACGCCTATTTCATCCACCACCCGGAACGCATCGTGCATACGATGGCGAAACTTGACACAGACCCCTACGGGAAGCCCGCTATGGTTTATCTGCACGAGGGCAAGGCAGCAGGCATCGCCGGGGATTTGCGCCGTATGCTCGACGAGGATTTCCATTACAGGCTTGCCATGCGCTTGTATTCGGGTTCAATCCGGCAGGCAGGAACGGAAGAAAAAGTTGCCGTTCAAAATAAAGTAGAGCGTCCTGCCATAAAATTGGAAACAGTATCCTCGGCGCAGACGGTGGAAACTCCGACAGAAAAGCCGCAACCCGCAGATGAAAAGCCGGAGATAGAACCGCGCCCGCAATATTCCGCAGGCGTGCAGCTCACCCTGCTTGACCTCTGGGGGATGACGGAAGAGGTCAGCCAACCGAAAACCTCCAAAAAGAAAAAGACGGTGAAAAAGGCAGTTACGGCAAAGTCCACTCCGCCCAAACCGAAAGTCACGGTTACACCGACAGCTCCAACTGCAAAACCCGCAATGGAGAATAAGGAGGTGAAAGCGGAGAACACCGCCAAGCCTGCCGACCCGGACGACATCTATGCCACACTGGACTGGGATACCAATCCTCCCATCAACGGTTTCTATGAAATGATGATGGGTTTGACGCCGGAGCGTAGGAAAGAACTTCGGGAACTGGCAAGGCAGCATAACGAGAAACAAGTGGCGGAAAAGACGGAAGTGAAAGCCGTGCCGGAAACTTCCCGTGAGCAGCCACGACAGGAGGAAACACAGCCGGAGGCAGTCGCCGCACCTGCCGTTACAGATACCCCATCGGAAGCGGTGGGGACTTTCCTTTTCCCCGACATCGAAGCGGAAAAGCCGAAGGAGGAAGTCGTGGACCTTTCTCCGCGTGCCTACCACCGCACGCCGGAGATGCACCTGCGCGAAGGGTCGCTGGTGGCTGACCGGGGGCGTCATAACATCGGCTACCTGAAAGACATCACGCCATACGGGGCGACATTCCAGCCGCTCGACCTGAAAGGATACCAGAAGGAAAAGGCGTTGT
>SFJN01000026.1 GCA_004555055.1 Bacteroidales bacterium
GTGGCCAAGCGATGGAGCAGCGAGTGGAGAGGCTGAGTTTACTCAGACTATCCCGAGTCGCGAGAGAGCAAGGCGAAGCCAAGCATAAGAACACTTCCTGATTGAATAATAAACTAATTTATAGAACATCCCCAAAGTATAATCCTATGATTTCTCCTCTTGCATACATCCATCCTGAAGCGAAGATCGGACAGAACTGCGAAATCGGTCCCTTCTGCTTCATCGACGCCAATGTGGTCATCGGCGACAACAACGTGCTCATGAATTCCGTCACCGTCCTCAGCGGCTCGCGTATCGGAAACGGCAACCGCATTTTCCCCGGAGCCGTCATCGGTGCCATCCCCCAGGACCTTAAGTTCCGCGGGGAAGAAACCACCGCAGAGGTGGGCGACAACAACATCATCCGCGAGAATGTCACCGTCAACCGTGGCACCGCCGCCAAGGGACGTACCGTTGTCGGCAGCAACAACCTGCTGATGGAGGGTATGCACGTGGCGCACGATGTCTTCCTCGGAAACGGCTGTATCATCGGCAACGGTACGAAGTTTGCCGGCGAAGTCATCATCGACGACTTTGCCATCGTCAGCGCACACGTACTCGTACACCAGTTCTGCCGCATCGGAAGCTACGTTATGGTCAGCGGAGGAACGAAATGTTCGCAGGACGTTCCACCATTCAGCATGATTGCACGCGACCCCGCCGCATATTGCGGACTCAACCTTGTCGGACTCAAACGACGGGGATTCTCCACCGAAATCATCAACAACCTGCACTCCGCATACAACATCCTCTTCAACACCTCGGCACTCTTTGCCGAACGTATTGAGCAGATTCGCGCGAACGTGCCTCCAAGCAAGGAAATCGATTATCTCGTCGAATTCCTCACCACATCCAAACGTGGTTTCATAGGACGATGAAACCACTGTGAAGCATTCCGCGATGTCATGCCGAAACTCTCTGCATTCCTGGGAGGACATGGGCAAGGCATCGCGTAATTGCTGACATGTGTGTCCTTCTTCGTTTCCTGCTTCCGGCAACTGTGTTTTCAGCATGCAGGGCATATTGGGGGAGAGCGACACACAGTGTCTATTGAGTAACATTGATTCCACTACAAAGACATGAAATACAAGATTATCGTAGAAAGCGAGGAAGTGGAAGACTTCCGTCGCGATATCCTTATCGATGAAGACGCCACTTTCCTCGACCTTTCGAATACCATCCTCAAGTCGTGCGACTATCCCGACGACCAGATGACATCCTTCTACATCTGCGAAAACAATTGGGAACGCCGCCAACAAATCACCCGTGTGGACTGTTCCGACATCTATTCCGATACGCGAAGCATGGAGGATACCACCCTTGCCGAGATTATCGACGAAGGCTATAATCGTATGGAATACGTCTTCGACCCCATCAACGAGCGCACGTTCCTTGTCCGCGTCAAGGGCGAAGTGCAGGGTTATGGCGAACCCGAAGTGGTACGTTCTGAGGGAAAGGCCCCGAAGCAGACCAAGGATCTGGACATTGTCACCAAGGTGACCGGCGACGACCTCCTCTTTGGAGATGCCTTTTCGGACGATGAAGGATTCAATTCCGACGAAATCTCGCTCGACGGATACGAAATCTCCGACAGTATCTGATATCATAAGAGACAGCTGACCTTGCCGGAAACAGTCCGGAATGCCCGCCTGAAGTTCCGTTTCTGGCGGTGTACCCCATACCGGCAGTGCTGAACGAACGTACCCTATTCCCACATCCTCCAGTACGCACCTTGACACAGAATACGCTTTATGTCCTGACCGGACCTACTGCCGTCGGCAAAACCGCCGTGGCCCTCGAGCTGGCCGAACGTCTGGGGTCGCCCATCATCAGTGCCGACAGCCGGCAGATGTTCCGCGACATTCCCATCGGCACTGCTGCACCTACCCCAGAGGAGCAGCGGAGGGTGAAGCACTATTTTGTGGGAACGCTCTCCCTCGACGTCCAGTACAGCGCAGCACGCTATGAGACGGAGGCCCTTGCCTTGCTGGAAAGTCTCTTTCAGACGCATCAGCATTTGGTCCTTTCCGGAGGCAGCATGCTCTATATCGATGCCGTATGCAAGGGCATCGACCGTATGCCCGATGTCGATCCCGAGGTGAGACAGCGGCTAAAGGAACGTCTCGAAACCGAAGGCTTGCAGGTCCTTGTCGACGAACTCCGCGTGCGAGACCCCGAATATGCCGCACGTTGCGACCTCAAAAACCACGTCCGGGTCGTTCATGCGCTTGAGGTCTGTCTCACCACCGGACGCACGTTCACCTCGTTCCGCCAGCGCGAACAGGAAACTGAGGGTAACGGAGCACGGAAGGAGCGGTCTTTCCGGATTGTCAAGATTGGTCTCAACCGCGAACGTGCCGAACTGTTCGACCGCATCAACCGAAGGGTGGATTTGATGGTGGAACAGGGTTTCGTGGAAGAAGCGCGGCGCGTCATCCCTTACAGACACCTCAACAGTCTGAACACCGTAGGATACAAGGAGATGTTCCGGCATCTCGATGGCGAATGGGATTTGCCATTCACCCTCGACCGTATCCGCAAGAATACCCGTGTCTATGCCAAGAAACAGCTTACATGGTTTCTCCGCGACGACACCATACGATGGTTTCATCCCACTGCCCAGTTCGACGACATCCTGCGTTACGTAGGAGTCTGAGGGCAGCGTTTCTCTTTTTTCCGGGGTGAACTGATGCTTTTTCGGATGTTTCCAAAACCGAAACGGCATCAATGGCCTCAAATACTTTTTAGAACAAGTATGAAAAAGTTCTTTCTGCGCGTAAAAAGTAGCCTCAAACGCGCATGGCAATGGTACAAACGTCAGTTCAAGGGCCAGCCCTGGTGGCGCAAGACCATTGCAGGTTTCATCAGTTTTATTGTCTTCTGTCTGCTGTATGCCGTAGCCGTACAGGTGAATTTCCTCTGGCTCTTCGGCGACAGCCCGTCGGTGCGCGAAATCATCCACCCCAAGACCGACGTCGCATCGGAGGTCTACAGCGACGATGGCATACTCCTTCACAAGTTCTTCAGCGAAAACCGTTCGCCGGTCAAGTACGAAGAGATTTCGCAGCACTTCATCGATGCACTCATCTCCACCGAGGACGAACGTTTCTACCAGCATAGCGGCATCGACTTCGTAGGTCTTTTCGCTGCCTTCAAGGATGCCGCACGCGGACACGCCCGTGGAGCCTCGACCATCTCCCAGCAATTGGTGAAAAACATCCATAAGATGAGGTCGAAACACACAGGTCTGCTCGGATATATCCCTGGAGTGAAGATGATTATCATGAAAAGCAAGGAGATGATCATCGCTACGGAGCTCGAAATGGTTTGCTCCAAGGAGGAAATCCTCACGATGTATGCCAACACGGTCGACTTCGGTTCAAACGCCTACGGCATTAAGACTGCCGCAAAGACCTACTTCGGCACCACGCCCAAGGACCTTACGGTGGAAGAGGCCGCCGTGCTCGTCGGACTGCTCAAGGCCACTACAGCCTACAATCCGAAAATCAACCCCAAGAATGCCCTGCGGCGCCGCAACACCGTTATCGACAATATGTATACGCACGGGCATCTTACACGCTCCGAGTGTGACAGTCTGAAGAACCTTCCCATCGAACTCCGCTTCTCTATCGAGAATGCCTACGACGGAAAGGCGCTCTATTTCCGCCAGGCTGTCCTCAACGAACTGCGGAATGTGGCGCCCGAACTCGACCCTTATACCGATGGTCTGAAGATTTACACCACACTCGATTCCCGCATGCAACGCTATGCCGAAGAGGCCGTACGCGAACAGATGCGGAAAGTACAGACAAACTTCGAGGGACACTGGGGAAACAGCGACCCATGGGTCGACGACAGGAACCAGCCCATACCGGGATTCCTCGAGGCAAAGATCAAACAGACCGACACCTACCGCTATCTTGCGGCACGCTATCCCGACAATCCCGAAATCATCCTTCAGAAACTCCGTGAGCCACATCCTGTAAAACTCTTCTCCTACGACGGTCCGAAGGAGGCGGTCATGTCCTCGCTCGACTCCCTGCGCTACATGCTCCGCTTCATGCATACGGGATTCGTGGCCATCGAACCCGAAACCGGATATGTGAGGGCCTATGTCGGCGACATCGACTTCAAGACCTGGAAGCACGACAACGTCATGGCATCGCACCAACCCGGCTCTACCTTCAAACTCTTTGTCTACTCTGCCGCCATGAAGTACGGACTCTGTCCTGCCGACCGTCGGCGCGACGAGTACATCCAGATGGATGTCTACGACAAGGGAAAGAAGACCGTGTGGCGCCCCCACAATGCTGACGGCAGGATTTCCGGGGCAAACATGCCACTGAGAACTGCTTTTGCCAAGAGTATCAATACCGTAGCCGTGAAGGTCGGACAGGAAGTCGGCATACCGAGAGTCATTGCCACGGCCAAGGATATGGGTATTGTCTCACCGCTCGACGATGCGCCTTCGCTCGCACTCGGGGCATGCGACGTCACACCCTACGAACTCATTTCGGCATATACCACTGTGGCGAACTACGGTGTGCATGTGAAGCCCTTCTGCATCACCCGCATCGAGGATGCCGACGGCAAGGTCATCTATTCCGCACAGACCGAAAAGCGTACGGCACTTACGGAGAAGGAGGCCTATTACATGCAGGTTCTCCTTGGAGCCGGAGTCAGCGACGGGGGCGGAACCAGCCAGACCGTGGGCTCGCAAGCCTATCTCGGAAAGTGGTATTGGAACAAGAAGCTTTCGCTAGGCGGAAAGACGGGTACCTCCAACAGCCATGCCGATGCCTGGTTCGTCGGTGTCACCCCGAAACTTGTCGGCGGAGCATGGGTGGGAGGCGAATACCGCCAGATCCATTTCCGCACAGGAGCTCTCGGACAGGGAAGCCGTACGGCACTTCCCATCTTCGGACTCTTCATGAAGAAGGTGCTCGAAGACCCCCAACTTTCCGACAAATACCTTGCCGTTTACAAGGAACCTGACGGTATTGACCCCAGTTCCATTGAAGGATATACCGAATATGCCGAGCCCGATTCCCTTACACTCGACTCCGCAGGCATTGCCGACCTGCGCTTCGACCCGGATGCCGAGGTGGGCGAGCACGAGGATCCAGCAGCCGATCCGGCAGAAAAGACGGAGAAGACAACCGCCCCTGCTGCTGAGAAGGCCACGGTAAAGGAAAAGGACGACGACGACCTCTTCAACTGATTCCTTCGCCTTTCATTTCCGTCATCAGCCTTACTCATTGATTCCATACCGGCGGGTACATGGATGGGGTTCCGGACTGCGGATTCCCATGCCTGTACCTGCCGTCTTTTATTCAGTTGGAAATGCTTGTGGCATCCGGCTTTCAAATGGCACGAAAAGCAGAATAATACACCTATATTTATATATAAGCAGAAATTTATGTACAGAATCTTTACTCTTTTTGCCACGTTCTTTGTGGCTCTTGCTTCGGCAGCGCAGAGCACCGTTTCCGGTGACATCACCTGGGGATACCGCCTTGCCGATTCCTTCGCCGGCGACGACCATATCAAATTCATCGGAGTTGGCAAGGCCGGTGAAAGCGAAATTGGCCTCAAAGTGCCTGCTAACGACATGCTCAAGGGCGGCATACTCAACGCCGTCCGCATTCCTGTCCGCGAGGCTGCCGTGGTTTCCAATGCCAAGGTCAATGTCTACGCTTCCGACATGGCTACACTTCTCAGCTCCGAAGACGTGGATGTCAGCCGGATGTCCGACCTGTCGTATACCGATGTCGAACTGTCCGTTCCCGTAACATTGGACGACGATGTCGTGGTATCCGTAGTTTACACCACCTCGGGCTCCACCGCTGCGGCCAAGAACCCCATTGTCTACGACAACAGCGTGAAGACGAAAGGGGCTTTCCTCCTCAAGTCGGGTACGAAGTTCCAGGATTACACCTCTTCGTACGGCGCTTTTGTCCTCCAGGTAAAGGTTTCCGGTGCCACACTCTCCAACTACAGTGCCGTTTTCGAGCCTGCTACCGGTACCACCCGTCAGGACATCGTGAACACGTTCGACTTTCCCATCGTCTCCAATGGTGCAGTGGACATCACCGACATCGACTATGGTATCAGCGTTGACGGTGCTTCCGAGCAGGAAGGCCACGTCAAGGTGAGCGTTCCCGCCGGACTTTCTCAGAAGGCGGTGCTGCCCATCTCCTTCGAGGCTCCGCATCAGATAGGGCAGTATGAGGTGAAGATGAGAATCCTCAAGGTCAACGGCCAACCGAATGCCAAGGCTACGGAGGTCACCACCTTTACTTTTGAGAACATCAGCCGCTTCGACCGCAACTGCGTCATGGAGGAGTTCACCGGTATGGACTGCGGATATTGTACCCGTGGCATCGCTGGTATGATGAAGGCCCGTGCCGCCTATCCTGACCGTTTCATCGGCATCGCTGTCCATCAGTTCAGCGGAGACCTGATGAACAATTGGGATTATCCTTCCCTTTGTGGAAACTATGTTCCGGCATGCACCTATAACCGTGAAGTGGCCGGCGACGTATATGTCGACATTCTCCAGACTGTGAAGAAGGTCATCAGCTCTGTCACTCCCATCGATGTCCATGCAACGGCGGCATTTACCGACGACAGCAAGAAGGAAGTGGTGGTGAATGCCAGCATCCTCTCCGCTGTCAATGCCAGCTACGAGGTGGTCTATGCCCTTGTGGGCGACGGAATCACCGGTACGAACTTCATCCAGACCAACTATTTATACGGTGACAGTCAGGGCAAATGGGATGTTACCGACGACGATCCCCTGAGCCTTTTCCTTGCTGGAGGCACATACGGCAAGCCCTATTTCCGCCATACCTATGACGATGTGCTCCTTTCTTCGTCCTATACCAGCACCGTAAACCAGGGCGGAGCCTTCTCATTGGCAGCCGACGAGTCGACCGACCGCTCCTACACCCTCAAGCTCCCCACCGATCAGACCCTCGTTGATGCCATCGCCAACAGCGGATACGACCTCTATGCCGTGGTGATGGTTCTCAACAACTTCGGATACGTCACCAATGCCTGCCGCGTAAAGGTGACGGACGGTGCCGTGGGCATCGGCACCATCGACCGTGACGCCTACGAGCCCCGCGAGGTTTCGCGCCATACCATCGACGGCCGACGCATCAGTGGATACACTCCTGGTGTCAACGTTATCCGCATGAGCGACGGAACCACACGCAAGATTGTGGTGGAATAATCCGCTCTTTCTGCGGCATGAGGCCATTGTCTTTGCTGCATACCGCTATTGTCTTTGCAGCATACCTTTGGTCTTCCTACAGCATTCATCCGATGTTTTTTTGTGCAATCTTCAAGGAAAAAGGATAAAAAGGTTAAAATTTACACCCCTTTTATCCGCTTTTCTTGAAGATTGTCGTATATTTGCCATCGAAAACAGCAGATTACAAAATGCAGACTCACGGACTTATAGCAAAAACAGAAAAGTGAAATTAGATTAATAATCCAAATTTTTATATACAGCAATATGAAGAAATTCTACCTTTTCCTTATGGGTACTATGATGGCCACTGCCGCCAGTGCCCAGAAGATGCAGGCTGTTCAGCCCAGTTGGGAGCTTTATTCTGCACCCAGTGTTTCCAAGCCCATGAAGGCCGCCAGCCTTGAAGGTACCGACATTTGGGGCTACTTTACCAAGGAAAGTCTCGTTGGTGAAACCTCTATCGGTCTTGTAGGTATGGGTCAGGCCGGCGAAGTAATGGCCGGATTCCTCGTGCCCTGCAACGGCCTTACCAAGGGTGCCAAAGTACAGGGTGTACGTGTTCCCATTGCCCTCGCTACCAGTATAAGCGAGGCTGAGCTGCGTTTCTACAAGCTCGATGCCAAGACCCTTCTGGCTTCCAAGACCCTGGATGTTTCCAAACTCAATAATGGTTTCAACGACGTTGTCCTTGACGAACCTCTGGAAATTACCGAGGACTTCTATGCAGCCCTCGATATGGTAACTACCGGTACCTCCGATGAGGCTAAATATCCCATCCTCTTTGATGGTTCTACTTTGGTAGAAAACAGTCTCGTGGTATTCGGAACCGGTGACTATGCAGGTGAAGTGATGGACTATGGTACCCAGTTCGGTGCCTTCATTATGCAGCTCTATCTCTCCGACCTCAACTTGAACGGCTATGATTTCACCCTGAACGATTTCAGCGGATATACTGAGGTTAAGGGAGAAGGTACGGCTAACGTAACCTACGTGGCCAATACCGAAACCGCTGTGAACGAAGTTTCCTATACCGTTAGCGTGGCTGGCGGTGAACCTGTGGAGTATACCACTTCGCTTTCCGTGAGCAAGGGACTCAACCGTTCCGGCTCTTTCCCTGTTACCTTCACCGCTCCTGAAGAAGGTGGAAACTACACTGTAGAGGTTACCATTACGAAGGTTAACGGTTCTGCCGAGAATGTGAAGTGCAATGTGGGCAAGGGTTCGTTTGCCAACTTCTCGCGCCTCGTGAAGCGTCCTGTTGTGATGGAGGAAATGACCGGCACAGGTTGCCCCTGGTGTACCCGTGGTATTGCCGGTATGGAGAAGTGCCGTGCCACCTTCGGCGACGATTTCATAGGTATCGCTTACCACCTCTACAACAACACCGACCCCATGTATCCCTCTGCTTATCCCAAGCTCGGAATGACCGGAGCCCCCAGCTGCATCCTCAACCGTAGCGGTGAGATAATTGACCCCTATTACGGTGTCGGTGAAGATATTCTGGACGACGTTCGCGAATATCTGAAGGTTCCTGCCTATGTAGAAGTAGATGCCGAGGCCGCTTATCAGAACGAAGACCGTACCTATGTGGATGTTACTGCCAACGTGAAGGCCATCATTCCCGGCACTTACGAGATGGTTTACGAACTCGTTGCCGACGGTCTTACCGGTGCTTCCTTCCTCCAGTACAACAACTACGCCAGCTATACTACTGCTCAGGCTGGTGTTAGTGCCGACGATCCCCTCGCTGTGTTCTGCAAGGGTGGTGAATTGGGCAAGTCTCCCTGCAAGCCCATCTTCAACGATGTGTCCATCGCAGCTTCCTATGTTTCCAACATTTCCAAGGGCGGCAAGTTGACCTTCGCAGCTGTCGACGAAGAGAAGACCGGCATTTATAGCCTGAAGATGCCTGTGAAGGCCAACCTTCTCAACGCCATCAAGGATGCCAACTACGACGTTTATGCCGTTGTTCTGGCTATCGGTGCCGACAAGCAGGTGGTTGGTGCCAAGCGCGTCAAGGTGGAACTTCCTGCCGGAATCCACGAAATCACCGCTTCCGACAACGCTGTTGAAGTAGCCCGCTACACCCTCGACGGCCGTCAGATCAGTGCTCCCGTGGCTGGTGTGAACGTGATTCGCATGAGCGACGGTACCTGCCGCAAGGAACTCGTGAAGTAAATCCTGAACGGATAATCACATAAACTGCCGCCCTCTGGAACGTTTTCCAGGGGGCGGCTTTTGCATGGTGTCGGGAAAATTCGTAATTTCGCGTTGGACTGAGAGCGGGTCTTTGCAGTCTGTTGCAGCAAGGTCTTCCGTTGTTTCAGCAGCGTTTCACCGTTCCCCGCAATGCGAGTTCCGCATCATTTTCCAGTAGCATCCCAAGCATTCCATCCCTTATGAGACGAAGTAGACCCAGTCACAGCGATTTGTTCAAGGCCACAGTATGCGTCTTGCTGTTGGTGCTTGGCGCACTCGCCCTCACCTTCTTCCTGCGTTCGCGGCATTATCTGGACGATGCCTTCTACAGCAATCCCCCTGCTTTCGACGACAGTGTGCGAGCACACCGTGAGGCCGAGAAGGCACGTCGTCATGCAGAGTACGAGGCTCGTCGTGCGGAATGGGCTGCCGAGAAGGCTGCGCGCCAGGCCCGTCATGAGGCCTGGCTCGACAGTCAGGCGGTATGGTCGGCACGCCGTGCGCAGTGGGCCGAGGAAAAGGCGGAACGTGCCCGACTGCGTGCCCAGCGGCAGGCGCATTATGACAGTCTGCGTGCCCTGTGGCCCGAAAAATTTGCAGAAGGTACGGTGGTCGATGCCAATGCCGCCGACACCGCCACCCTCAAACGCATTCCCGGCATAGGTTCTGTCTTGGCCAGACGCATTGTCCGTTACCGTGAGTCGCTCGGAGGTTTTGTCAGTCCGAAGCAGGTAGAAGAGGTGAACGGTGTGCCAGCCGGTGCCTCCAGATGGTTCAAGGTTGGCAAGGATGCAGAGGCAGAAGTGACCCGGCATCTCGACCTCAACCGCGATGATTTCCGAACCTTGGTCCACCATCCCTATCTTTCCTACGAGCAGGTACGCGATATCGTCAACTACCGGCGTCATCATCCCATCCTCAGCCTGCGTACGCTCGCGGCGCTTCCCTCGTTTACGGCCGCCGACCTGCGCCGTCTCGAGCCCTACGTTTCGTTCTGAATTCTCAGCATGCACTCCGCTTTTGCCGTAGTGCATTTCCCATATACATACAGCAATCCCCGCTACATCCGTTTGCAGGAATGTGGCGGGGATTTTTGCATATCAAGGGAACCGTCCTGTGCAACGTGGGCTCGCAAGGACCCGGTGTGCAGGACTTTCAGTGCATTACTGTGCGCTGATGCCGTATTCGGTCATGGTCTTCAGAGCCTGGGTATATCCGGCATTGGCTGCCTTGCGGAGCTGTTCGGCAGCCGCATTGCGGTCTTCGTCGCTCACGTTTTCGCCCTTCAGCGTCATTACTGCCAGGTCGTGGAGTGCCACGGGATGGCCCTTCTCGGCAGCTTTGCCCAACCATTTCTTCGCTTCTTCGGCATTCGTCTCGAAATCAGCACCTTCCACTTCGCCGTTGTAGAGCTTGGAAAGGAGGAGTTCGGCGTTGATGTTTCCGTGTTCTGCCGAGAGTTGGAAGAACTTCACCGCCTGGGCATTGTCCTTCACTACGGCACGTCCCTCGAGGTAGCATTGTCCCATGAGCATGAATGCGGGAGGATAGCTTTCCTTGATGCACTGTGTCAGCTGGTTCAGACCCATGCGCATAGCCTCCTGGTTGCTGTTGGTGTAGAGCAGGTTGAGTTCGGCAAGGATGTAGATGGCAGGAGTATATCCCTGCTGTGCCGAGAAGGTGAGCCAGTGGTAGCCCTTCTGCGGGTCGCGTTCCACGCCACCGCGTCCGTAGATCAGAATCTGTCCGAGCCGGCACTGCGCGTTCTTGTTGCCCTTTTCGGCGGCGACGTTCAGCCAGTGCATGCACTCCTTCATGTCCTGCTTCGGACCTCCCTCGTCGTGAATCTGCGCCATTACGAGTACGGCATCCATGATGCCTTCTTCGGCAGCCTTCCTAACGCGGCGCAGACCCTCTTCCGCCTTGTCGCGGTATTCGGGGAACTGCAGGTACGTCATTCCGAGTTCGAAGTCGGCAAGATGGTTACCAGCCTCCGAACTCTTCTCGAACCATTTCAGTCCCTCCTCAGGGTTCTTCTCCACGCCCACGCCCTGCATGAGGCATTTTGCCACGTTGGCCATCGCCACCTCTTCGCCCTGGTCGGCTGCGGTGCGGAAAGCCTGGTATCCGGCTTCGGGGTCCTTCGGTGTGCCGATGCCCTCGATGAGGCAGTTTCCGAGGTTGTTGTATGCCGCCAGACAGCCTGCATGCGCAGCGTCGCGGTACATTTTGAAAGCATGCGGTTCGTCCTTGCTCACGCCGCGTCCGGTTTCGTAGCAGCGTGCCAGGTTGCGTTTTGCCTCGAGGCTTCCCATCTTCTCCGCTTCGCGGAAGCAACGGATAGCAGTGGCATTGTCGTCACTCTCGATGGCGTTGAGCGCCTTGCGGATGAGTCCGTCGGCATCCAGTTCGCCTTCGTTCTCGTTTTCTACGCCGGCTGCCAGGGCCAGTCGTGTCAGTTCGTCCATTTCTTCGTTAGCCTTGGCTTCGGCAGCTTGGCTGGCAGCCTGTGTGATGGCGTCGGCCTTGCTCATGGTGTCGATGGCGGCAGGACGCTTGGGTGTTGTGTCTTTTTTCTTCTTGAAGAAATCAAAAATTCCCATGGTTTGTGGTATGTGTCAGAGTAAGTGTCAGAGTGTGAATATGGAAAAGGTAAGGTTTTATTCCGCGATAAGTGCCTTCACGAGTCGGTCGAATGAGGGCATGTCCTCCTGTTTCATGCGGCTGCGGATGGTAACGACGGGTTCGATGAGTTCGATGTCCTTCATCTTTCCGATGATTTCCTTCATGGCCCGTGCTGCCGTAGGAGCCCATGTGCCGTTCTCGAGGAGAGCGATGCGTCGGCGCTGATAGCCCTTGATGCTCAGTTTGTGGAGGAAGTAGTGCATGGGCGGGAAGACGTCGCCGTCGTACGAACTGGCACAGCAAACCAGCGTGCCGTAGCGGAAAGCGTCCTCGATGGCCTCCGCCATGTCCTCGCGGCAGAGGTCGGCAATCGCCACCTTCGGGCATCCTGCCTCCAGGAGTTTCGTGCGCAGGCACTCCGCAGCCTTTGCCGTTCCGCCGTGGATGCTGGCGTGGGCGATGAAGATTCCCGGTGTCTCCACCTCATAATGTGCCCATATGTGGTAGAGGCGCAACGCCTCGTCCAGGGCTTCTCCCTGGAGCACAGGGCCGTGGAGGGGGCAGATGGTGGTGGGAGCCGTGGGCAGCTGTGCCACCTTTTCGAGCACATGCTGCACCTGTACGCCGTACTTTCCGCAGATGTTGAAGTAGTAGCGGCGTGCCTCGCAGGCCCAGTCATCGGCGTCGGCATCGTAGACACCGAACTTTCCGAAACCGTCGGCGCTGAAGAGGATGCCTGCCTCGGGGCAGAAGGTCATAATCACCTCGGGCCAGTGGACGAAGGTGGCCTGTATGAACTGCAGGGTATGGTGTCCGGTGTGGAGGGTATCGCCCTCCTTCACCACCTGTATGCGTGTGGTGTCGAAATGCTCGAAGAACTGCGGCAGATACTTTGCGGCCTGTGCCGAGCATACGATGCGGAGCGAGGGATAGCGTTCGAGGACCGACTCGATGGAACCCGAATGGTCGGGCTCGAGATGGTGGAGTATAAGGTAATCCGGTGTGCGGCCCTGAAGCGCGTCCTCAACCTTTGCCAGCCATTCAGCCCCGCATCGGGGGTCGACGGTATCGAAGAGGACGGTCTTGTCGTCGAAGAGCACGTAGGAATTGTAGCACATTCCGGCGGGAGTTTCGTACTGGCTCTCAAAAAGAGGGAGGTCTGCATCGTCGCATCCGATGTACCGGATGGCGGGAGTGATGAAGTCTATCATTGTTCTTACTGGGTATATTTTGGGTAGGATCGGATGGGGCAGGCAGGATGCCGTTCAGGGTTCCGTTTGCAGCCCCATCTTCAAAATATGTGCGGGAACAGTTCCGAAGACGTTACGTTGGTGGATGTCCGTCAGACGGACGTCAGTCCATGATGGCCTCGAGGTTGAAGATGTTGTGGAGGTTCTTGCCTTCGGGGGTATAGATGTTCTTGATGCGTTCGGCATAAGCCTTCTCGATGGCCGGCCGCACCATCTTCATGGTGGAGTTGATCATGCGGTTCTTCTCGCTGAAGGGTTCGGGCAGTACGGCGATGACCGACGGCAACCAGCGTTCGGGGAACATGCCGGCGTGCTCGCCTCCGCGGCGGAAGACTGCCAGTTGCTGCATCAGCGTCTCGAGTGCCGCCCGGGCTCCGGCCTCGGAGTGCAGGTCGTGTCCGTTGCGGCGGAGCCATTCCTTGTTTGGTACGATGAGTGCAGAGGTAGTGGGCGACTGGTTGTTGTAGAGCATCACCTGCTCGATGGCTGGGCAAAGCTGCACGATGGCCTCCTCAATGCCCTCGGGACTGTACTTCTCGCCGTCGGAAGAGATAAGCAGGCTCTTGAAACGTCCCTTTACGTAAAGGAGTTTTTCGCGCGTCATGTATCCCAGGTCTCCGGTGTAGAGCCATCCGTCGCGTACGGTTTCGGCTGTAGCCTCGGGATTTTTCCAGTATCCTGCCATCACATTCTCGCCACGCACGACGATTTCGCCCTCCTGTCCCAGAGGAACTTCCTTGCCGTCGGCATCGCAGATGCGTACTTCCACACCTTTGAGCACACGGCCCGAGGAGCCGAAGCGGTAATAGTCCGGCGTGTTGGTGGAGATGACGGGAGTGGCCTCGGAGAGACCGTAGCCCTGGAACATGGGCAGACCGATGCCGATGTAGAAATGCTGGAGGTCCTTGTCGAGGAGTGCGCCTCCACCGACGAAGAACCGCATCTCGCCGCCGAAACTCATCTTCACCTTATTGAAGAGTATGCGGTCGAAGAGTGCCACCAGTGGCCGTAGTGCCAGGCGTGTGGCGCGGCTGTCGAGGCTGCTCTCGCCGTAGTAGTTCTGACGCACCTTCATGCCGGTGTAGAAAAGCTTCTCCACCAGTCCGCCCTGACGGCGGATGTTCGTCTCGATGCTCTTCTTGAAACTCTTGGCGAGCGCGGGTACGGAGAGTATGAAGTGTGGCTTCACCTCGCGGATGTTCGAGGGTATGTTCTTGAGTGTTTCAGAGGGAGTACGTCCGTTCTGTACGGTGGCCACCGTGGCACCCTGCATCATCATGAGGTAGAAACCGCAGACGTGGGCGAAGCAGTGGTCGAGCGGGAGGATGATGAGCGTGCGCCAGGTGTCGTCGATGGGAATCCGTGAGAGGGCCTGCTCCACGTTCGCCGTATAGTTGCGGTGTGTGAGGCACACGCCTTTGGGGTCGGCGGTGGTTCCCGAGGTGTAGGTGATGGTGGCAAGGTCGTCGTTCTGGATGCTCTGTCCTACGGCCATGAAGGCTTCTTTGCCGATTTCGTGCAGATAATCCTCGCCTTTCGCCATGATGTCGCCTACGTAGCATTCGCGGTCCTCGTAGTTCTCCTGCCTGTCAAGGACGATGACGCGTTGCACCTCCGGCAACTGGCCGATGATGGCGCGCACCTTGCGCAGCTGTGTGCCGCTGACGATGATGTAGCGTGCCTCGCCGTGTTGCAGTCGGAAGAGGAGGTCGTTGCTCTCCTCGAGCTTGATGCTGAGGGGAACCGTCACTCCTCCGGCATAGAAGAGTGCGAGTTCGCTGATGATCCACATGTTGCGGCCTTCGGAGAGAAGGGCAATGTTGTCGCCTTTCTCCACACCCATCTGCTGCAGTCCGGCACCGAGGGCATAGACCTTGCGTGCCGTGTCAGCATAGCTGAGGGGTTTCCATTCCGAACCTTCCTTTTCGAGGAGGAAAGTGTTGGAGGCAAATTTGCGGACGCTGTTCTCAAAAGCGTCGATAAGGGTATATTTCATGAAATTTCCTGATAGATTCGTGTGATATGAATCATGGGCTTCCACCATGTCCCCACCGTGTGCGGTTGCCTGTTCCCGGGTATTCTTCCGGTTGTGGCATCCCTCCCTTCGGGCGGGACTCGCAGCGATGGCCGTGTGATGTTGCGACTTCAGCCGTCTTGTAAGAGTGTGAAGAGCGGCGGCACAACTTTGCAAATTTACATAAATTCGTGGATTTCTGCCTCTTTTCTGCCGATAAAGCGCTGTATCCTTGTCGCTTTCAGAGACTTTTGCTTTTTCGAGGAGAGTAAATGCTTTGTTTGTCGTTGTGGCCCGTCACGGTTTATAACGTCTTTTTTCATCATGGAAAGTCGTGTCGAAAGTCTCCTGTCCCGGCAAGTTGTACCCGTTTTCATAAAGCATGGACATTTGGCTGACAGCTTTCAGAACCAAGGCAATGCGCTTTTTCCCTTCCAACGGGTTGCCTGCGGTTGCCCGACAGTTCGTGGTGCGTGCCCCCACGTTTTTGTGGTTAAAGCGCCGGAATGACCGTTGCGTCTGCGTGTAGTGTGCAGTTTTTCGGACGAGTGTTTCCGTGTCGTTTTATAAATGTAAATTGGTACTGTTATTGCCCCGAGAATGCCCTCGAAAGCCACCACCTCCTTCATGAGTCCGGAATATTGCAAAATCCGCACCATGGGCTTTTCTGCTCATTTTCCCCTGCTTTTTTGCGTTTTCTCGGCAGAAAAAACAAAAAACTCGGACTTCTCGAGGTAAAAGTACGGAGGTTTTGCATAGAAAGTACGGATGTTTTGCCTCAAGAAGTCCGATGTTTTGGGCAGATAATACGCCATTTTCCGCATCTTTTGCCCTGTTTTCGATGAAATTTGCCGAAGATTGCGCGCATTTCCTCCATCCTATGGAAAATATTAGTTCTAAAATTGACAGCCAAACATTGCAAAACATGTAAAAATGCTTCGAAATTTACTCTAAAAGCGATGCCGAAGTTTATCAAAATTTTTGAAGGTTTTCGGTTGGTTTCAGTCTGTTTTTTCATACCTTTCTCAACCGGATTGGACAGAAGTGTGCAATTCACGTCCGCCTTGGGCATTGTGTTCGTGTCGGTTGGCATTTGCATCTGCAATGACATTTCAATGTGGAAATCTCCAGCGAAAATGTTTCACGCAGTCTCGCAATTTTCGTAATTTTGCACATCATTGTGCGCATGTCCGCCAATCCCCCCCATATAGAATCCAAGCCAATCACCAGCCATGTCATTGATATTGCCGGCAGGATTTCCTGCCATCGAACGTCTCCGCGCCGAAGGCGTCGAACTGGACACTGTATCCGACACCGATGTCTGCCTGCAGCGTCCCGTACGGATAGCAGTGCTCAACCTGATGCCTATCAAGATAGACACCGAGACCGACCTTATAAGGGTATTTTCCGACACCCCCTATACCGTACGGCTCGACTGGATGAAGGTGGAGAGCCATGTGTCGAAACACACTCCGCAGGCCCATATGGATGCCTTTTACCGACCGTTCAGCGACATGGCGACGGAACATTACGACGGTTTCATCATCACCGGAGCACCTTTGGAACAGATGGAATTCGAAGAAGTCACCTACTGGGCCGAGCTGCAGCGCATTTTCGATTGGGCACATGCCCACGTAGCCTCCACGCTCTATATCTGCTGGGCTGCGCAGGCGGGACTGTACCACTTCCATGGTATCCGGAAATATGCTGTGGATGCAAAGATTTTCGGCATCTTCCCCCATCGGAAACTCCGGCCTGAATGCCCGTTGTTCCGCAATGTTGACGATGTCTTCATGGTGCCCCACAGCCGCCATACCACGCTCCGGCGCGAGGACATCCTGGCCTGTCCGGACCTGACGTTGCTCTCGGAGAGCGACGAGCCGGGTGTGCATTTGGTGATGGCGGGCGACGGCCGCGAATTCTTCGTCACCGGACATTCGGAATACGCCGCCGGCACGCTCGATGCGGAATACCGTCGCGACGTCTCAAAGGGACTTCCCATCGCCCTGCCGAAAAACTATTACCGCCACGACCGTCCAGAAGAAGGTCCGCTCCTCAGTTGGCGTACACACGGGCAGATGCTCTATGCCAACTGGCTGAAGCATTATGTGGTGGCAGGGAACTTCGGAAAACACTGAGGTGGACGGGGGCAGAACCTGTTCGTGCGAAAATGTCTGAAATGAATGGCCCAGGCGCTGGCTCAGGTGTGCAGATATGCCGATACTGCGACCGTGGGAGAGCGTATCGGACACACACTTCTGCACAAGGTCTGTGTGGTTTACCGCGGTGTGGAGATGATGTGCTGCGAAGAGGTTACGGATTGACACCCTGCCGTGACTGTCTTCCACATGGACAAATGCATCGGGAGCGTATGGGGAGGGCAGACAGAAAATGGAAAACAAGCCCGTGAGGCCGTGTCAAAGCGACACCACCTCACGGGCTTGAATTTGGAATACTATTGATAACACTGAGGGAAAATTCAGTCCAGCATCACGAAAGCCGCCCAATGGAACGGGTCGGGATATTTGTCGCGAATGATGGACTTTGCCTTTTCAAAAGCCTTGCGTTTGTCCCATCGGCATGGTCTTGAAGCAAGCTGTTCGTAGAAGGTGGTCATGAATTCGGTCGTCACCTTGTCGCTGACACTCCAGAGTGCCATGACCATGGTGCCGGCACCCGCCTTCTTGAAGGCACGCTGCAGGCCGTAAAGTCCCTCGGACGTGGCCTTGCCCTGTCCGGACTGGCAGGCAGAAAGCACCACCATCTCCGTTCCTTTCAGGTCGAGGTGCGCGATGTTGTTGGCCGTAAGGATGCCGCCCAATACCCCCTCGGGCAACGCTTTGCCCAGCCATGCCGCGTTGCCGCCGGAGAGGACGATGCCCGAAAGCATCATGGCATCGGAGTAGCCCTTCAGATAGTCTATGGCTTCTGCACCTTCAGGCGTATAGTAGAAGGCGTGGGTGGCCATGTGCAACACCTTCGGGGATTTGCCGTGCATGCTGAGGAACGATTCCTCGGTGCCCTCCATATCCGTTTGGGTGGTCACCTGCCATTTATGCGTTTTCAGCATGGATGCAATCTGCATCACCTCCTGCCTTGTGCCGGGAAGGGGAACGAACACGGAGTCACCGCGTACCCTGTCACCACGCATCAAGGTCAACTCCGCCAAGTCGTATTTCTTCGCTTCCTCCGCCATGGTCGTAGAATCCAGGTCGTATTGCATTCCTCCATAAAGGACTGCAGTCCGCTTCCCGTCGGAAAGGACGGACGAGGCGCCATTCACCAATTCGCGTGCTGAAGAAAGTCTGACGAAACGGTAGTGGTTGCCGAGAAGCGAACCGTCGGCAAGCGGCAGAGACTCCAACGACATCTGAAACAGCAGCTGCGACGGTACGTAGTAGACCGTCGAGCCTTCTGCAATGTTTGCCTTCAGAGGTTCCCACAGGAGTTTCAGAACTTCGGGAGCATAGTCCGGATGGTAATACATGTCCGGACGGGTGATTCCGAGGGAGTCCATCTGGCTTTCTGCAAAAAGATACTTCAGCAGGGGATGGGTGTCCTTCTTGCCGATGACGTAGACCGCATACTCCCGTCCATTGGCATCTGTAACATAATCCGTAAAGTCCAGGAGTGCATCCGTTGGTTTGAGAGCCTGCTTGACCGCCGCATAGTCGATGTCCATGAATCCGGTGATGTCGCTGAAGCTGCGGCATCGCTCTGCCAGGCGCACGGCCAGACGGTCGGCCTGCTGCGACAGATGCAGAATGCTGTCGGAAAACTGTGCGAAATCCTTTTCCAGCTCTTTGGCCTGTTGCTTCATCAGAGCGAGTTGCGTATAGTCCTTCATGTCCTCGTCGGTGCCCTCCTTCTTCACCACGTCGTGCAGCGAGCGTTCCGACTCCAGCAGGAAAGCCTTCGTCATGACAAGGGCGTCGTAGCAACTTTCGGTAAACGCATCCTGCGTGCGCCCGGCCTTGATGGCGTACGGCGTCATCGTGGTGAAGAGTGTCGATACCGGTGACCAGAAACTTTCGCGTTCGTCGGAACTCATGTATGGGATACTTTCTTTCATCATTTCTTTCAACTTCGCGGCAGCGTCGGTATAATCCCTGCATCCGGCATCCAGATGATTGGCGCATCCTTCGGCATTGGCGAGATAGATGAGTGCCTTGATGTAATCCAGGGTCCTTTCGCCATACTGCTGTTTTATGGTTTCGGCATACAGGCGATAGTGGTCTTCGGATGCATCATGTTGCCCAAGCTGATGTTCCAATTCTCCTATCAGCGCAAGAATCCAGGTTCTGTACGGTTCCGTCAGAGGATATTTCGATGCGAGTATTTCATCGGCCTTTTTGTAGTCGGCAAGCGCCGCGTCGTATGCTTTGAAAGTGTTGTGACAGGAGGCACGGAGCACATACAATCTGCTGAGTTCCCTGGGTTCCGTGATGTGGCGTTCGTCCAAAAACATGGAGTCCACACAGGCAAAGCAATTCTCTTTGTCGCCTTTTATCCTGTACACTTCGGCAAGCATGCCGTAAGGAAGGTGATACGTTGATTCTCCCTGATGTCGTGTGCTTTGAAATTTCTCGATGGCCAAGCGACCATAGGCTATAGCCTCGTCAAACTGTTTTATATCGAGAAACAAATCCCTTAAACTGCTAGGGCCAGGTTCTTGTCTTCTGCCAGTTCCTTGCTTTTTGTATACCATTTCTCGGCCAGTACATACTGTCCCTTCGATGCAGCTTCTTCGCCCTTCTGCTGATAGTAGTTGAATTTCATCATCGCATCTCCCGAAACCTCCACGAGGGAGTCTATCGACGCGGAAGCAGCGTGTGCCAACCTGAGGTTCCCGGTGTTGTTGCCCAGTGTCCACAATCCCTTAAGTGCAGATATCTGCCTGGCGGTATCCCCGATGTGCTGTGCCAGGGCAAGAGCCTTGGAGTATGCTTCTTCTTCCTCCGCGTATCTGTTGAGGATTTTGTTTACATTGGCGGTGGCGTGAAGCACAGCAATCACTTCCGAAACCCTGCCCAAGTCGCCAAAGCCTTTCGATGCGTGCTCATACGATGTCAATGCTTCCTCATATTGGCTGGTTGATTCGCAGTGTACTCCGTCAAAATACCAGGAGTAAGGAATTCTGAGAGAGGCCTTTTCGTAAATCAGACTGTCGGCATAGGGCAGTATCTCCGTGATGATTTCACGTCCACGCTTGAAGTCTTCTCGACCGGCCTTTTCGCCTTGGATGCAATTGCAGGCATAGACGTAACCGCTTAAGACATAGTGCTGGCGGAGGTCCTTGCGTTCGCTGTCGTTGATGTTTCCTTCGAGCAGGCGCTTTGCCAGTTGAAAGCCCTCCTTATATTGTCCCAACTGTTCGTAGCACTCGCACACCATGGTCTGGCTGCTCACGTATGTCTGCCGTTCCTCTTCGCTACGCTGCAGTTTGGTATGCTCTCCGACAGCCAGGAACAGTTCGAGAGCCTCGGCAGTCTTTCCGGCTTTCTCCAGTTCCAAGGCCTGCGTCATCCTGGACGTGACCTCTGTCTCTGACAGATTTTGGGCTCCCATCTGCAACGACATGCAGAAAAGCGTAAACAAGTAAACGATGAATCTATTCATTGGGTGCAGTGTCCTTTTCTGTTTCTTTGATTATTATCGTATCGCTGTCCGTGCTGTCTGCAAGTGCGGGACAGAACACATCGTCTCCGCCGCGCAGCCGTTCCATGGGCGCACCGTCCTTTGGGGAAGAGGATTGGAACGTGGGTCTGAGTGCAAAGAATCCGGCTGCAAGCACCGCAGCCACACCCGTAACCCACCACCATGTCCGTTTCTTCTTTGGCTGTGCGGCTTCTTCTGCTTCCTTTGATGAGGCTGTGCGTTGGGACAATGAATAAGAACACGCATGACTACACATAGCAGCAGGGTGCCGCATGGATTCATACTCATACCGGAACTGTGCCAATGCCCGGAGCTTCTCCTCGCGGCTGACGATGGAGTCCTTTACGGTCCGTGTGAACTCCAGTTGCTCCTTCTTCTCCGGATCCTGTTCCACTTCATGCAGGAAGCCTTCCTTTTCGGCTTCGTCCATTCTGCCCAGCAGATAATCGTCTATTTTGTCTTGGAATCTCTCGTCCATACCTGTTGTGTTTTATGCGTTTAGTTTCCGTTGGTGGATTTCTGTCGCCGACTCCCGCAATGTCTTCAGACATTTGTTCTTTTTGGTCTTCAGTGCATCATATGACGCAATGGTTGGCATATCCTCGAGGATAGCCTCCAGCTTCTGTTCCTCATAATAGAACTTGGTAAGTATGCGGTTGCACTGTGGCGACATCTGGGATATGATGTCTGCTACGATTTCGCCTATCTCGGACTCGTCCGGGTCATAGACGTTGTCAATGTATTTGTTGGGGTCGATGCCTTCTTCCCTTGTCATACGTTCCGATTCGCTTTCGGGATTGTGACAAAAGATGTTCCCTTTTACATATTCCAGATACTTGTATCGGGCTATTCCCATAAAGTAGGTAAGGATGCTGCTGCTCAATGGTTTATTGTCCTTTCCCATTACGATTCCATCCTCTACATAGATACTCCGTCTTTCGATGTTTTCCCAAAAGGCGATGAAAGCATTCTGTAAAATCTCTGCGGCTACTTGGTCGTCAGCAAAGAACACGCCTCTGTAGTTGTTCCAAAAGTAATCGGCGCAGTAGGCATACAGTTCGTATTGCGTGCGCCGTCTACGGTCAGCCATCCCTTCCACAAGACGTGCTTCCTTCTCTTGCAAACGTGTTCGGAATAGTATTGTTTTTGCCATAGTCATCGTATAATTTCTGTTATGCTGTATCTGTCTGTTTCGCCGGTCATGACCGGATATTGCGGTCTGCTGCCTGTGTTGGAATTGACGAACATCCTAATGCTTCTGAAAAAATCGGCATTGCCGTTGCTCCCAATCTCCTTCGCCTTCTTGTATATTGCATAGGTGAGTTTACCCACGGCAGGATTCTTCATTTCGATGTTCACCTGGTCGGACTGGCAGGCGCTAAGGGTAATCCACCTTTCCGCATTCTTCCGTACGCGGTGGTTTGCCGCCTTGTTTCCTTTTCTTTTCAGTGGCGGGCTTTGCACAAATGATTGGATGGCTTTGAAAATGTCTCCCACGCCTCGCACCACTTCGTCTGCATCTCCTCGGGTGGCATCACCGCTATGGCAGGCGTCGATGACTACAAGCATTTTGCCTGCATCTCCAATTTTGTCGCGTATGGCATTCAGGTAAAGGTTCACTTCATCGTCCTTCAGATGCTTTTCGCCCCTGTCCATTGCGCACGATTTGCGGTAGGCATCGTATGGAATCCAACACTCATCAAGCCCATCTGCCTCGTCGTTATCGGTGTCCTGCATCTGCTGGCCATGTCCCGAGAAATGGATATATACCACATCCCCTTTCCCGGCATGCGCTGCCAATGACCTGAAGGCGTCTACAATGGCTGCTTTTGTTGCCTGACGGTTTATGAGTTTTCTGATGTTTTCCGAATTGAAGTCTGCCTGTTTCAGCATCTCCTCCACGTACGCCACATCCTTGTCACCGTTGATCTTCCCCCATGCTTTATCTTCTTGTTGCCCGATGCCTATGACAAGGGCTCTCCGTGTCTGTGCCGTAGAGGGTACAGACAGGGGAAGCATCATCAATAATAATATCAAACGCCACATTGCTGCTTTTCAACTTTTTTGTGTTAGAATAATGTTGGTTCAAACCTTGTGTCTTTGTTTGTTCCTTTAACTTTTTGCAAATAAAGAAAGAGGGAGTTATGTGTTCGTATAACTCCCTCTGATAGATTCTTGTATGTTTTTCCTCAGAAGGTATGCAGGAATCGGGCAGGTTGGGTCCTGAGTGACCGTTCAAAGTGGTTGCCGTTTCCCTAACCGTTGGCCTTGACAGTCTTTACCGCCACGGCTCCGAAGAAGAGCATGACACCTGCGATGAAGAGCATCATGGGCTGGTCGGACGCACCGTTGGCAGCGACGGGTATGAACTTGAGAATCAGTCCGCCGAGGACTGCAGCAATAATCTGCGGCAGGCAGATGGTGCAGTTGAAGAGTCCGAGGTAGGTACCCATATGTCCTTTGCCGGTGAGGGCGTTGGTAAGAAGGGTAAAGGGGTAGGCCAGGGTGGCAGCCCAGGCGCAACCGATGAGGGCGAAGGAAACGAAAAGTACGTAGGGGTCGTGGATGAAATAGGTGGAGATGAAACCTACGGCACCAAGGACAAGACTGATGGAATAGCCCAGTTTCGTGTTCTTGATCTGGGGAATGACCATTGCCCAGAGTATGCTGCCCACGGCCTGTACGGCATATAGGATGCCCACCCAGTTGCCGGCTTCCTGATAGGCGGTGGAGGCTGCGTCGAGTTCACCGTCGACAACGGGTGTGGCGAAGGCATTGGCAGCGACAGTACCGTTGGTATAGGTCCACATAAAGAGGAAGGCTGCCCAGCAGAAGAACTGTACGGTGCCGATGGTCCAGAATGCCGAAGGGGCTTGGGTAAGGAGCTTCAGCATGGAGGGCTGCTCTTCTTCTTCTTTCACCGCCTCGTTGGGATCCTCGTTATACTCCGCATAGGTGCGGGGTTCCCATTCGCGAACCTTGATGGTGGTGTAGAGCACACAGAGGATGAGGATGAGGGCTCCGATGTAGAAGGAGTAGATGACGGAGTCGGGTACAACACCTTGTTCGGCAGTGTTACGGATGCCAATCCAGGTGAAGAGATAGGGGAACACGAAGCCTACGACGCTTCCGGCGTTGCAGAGGAAGGATTGTATGGAATAGGCCAGTTTCTTCTGCCGCTCATTTACCATGTCTCCTACGAGCATCTTGAAGGGTTGCATGGCCATATTGATGGAAGTGTCGAGGAGCATGAGCATGAAGAGTCCGAAGAGCATCGTTGCCGACATGGCTCCCCATATTTTTGTGGTGTTGTCGAGATGCAGACTTCCGGCATTCGGGAGCAGGCACATTACGGCCACCGCTACGGCAGCTCCGAGGAAGAGATAGGGTATGCGGCGTCCCCAACGGGTCCATGTGCGGTCGCTGTATTTTCCGACAAGGGGCTGCACAATCATTCCCATAAGAGGGGGAAGAATCCAGAAGAAGGAAAGGGAGTGGGGGTCGGCACCGAGGGTGGCGAAGATGCGCGAGATGTTCGCACTTTGCAGGGCGTAGGCAATCTGTACGCCGAAGAATCCGAAACTGAGGTTCCAAAGCCCCCAGAATTTCATGTCCGGTTTTTGTTTCATTTCAGACTGAATGTGATAGAATGTCGGCAGGATGTTGTAGGTCATCCTGCCGTTTTTTTACTTTCCTATTTGGTGTTTTATGGAATCATGCACGTCCTGATTCGCCAATCATACCCTTCATCTTTTCGTTGAAGGCATCCTGACGGAGCAGGCTTTCGATGGAGATGTGCATGCGGTAGCGCCAATAGTGCTTGGGGTTGGCAGGGACATTGATGCGCTCCTTCTCGACATTCGGCAGACGGAGTTTCTCGTCGATGGCCAGCCAGTCCTGCAGGGCGAGGATGGCCAGCAGCGAAGGACTGTTCAGGTGACGGCGGACAACGTCTTCGCAAACCCAGCCGGGAGCGTCTTCGGGCACGTTGCCACCGCGGCACATGACATTGTGATAATAGCGTGAGGTTTGCTGGGCATCCTCCTTCCACCATCCGCGGAAGGTGGACATGTCGTGTGTGCCGATGGTGCAGACACTGCGGACTGGATATTCCCATACGTGGCCGAATTCATGCTTCGGATCCTTGGGCATACGCTCGATTTCCAACGAAAGAATCTGCAGTTCGTTCATCACCCAGGGCACACAGTCGGGAACCATGCCAAGGTCTTCGCCACATGGGAGCATGGGCTCGGCTTCAAGGAGTTCGGGAAGCTTTTCCATGGCGGTCTTGTACCAGAATTCGTTGTGGCGCTCATAGTAGTAGTGGTTGTAGAGACGCATGAAGTTCTGGCGCTCGTTGGCGTTGAGGCGTTCGAAGATGAGACTTTCGAAGGCCGTAATGCGCGGATGATATTTGTCGCTCTCCTTGTTGTCGGGGACAAAAAGGACGTTGTCGATAAGGGTGTAGAGTCCGTCGCGGATGTATTCGGCATTGTGCTTACGGCCGCCTTCGCGGTTGAACCAGTTGAGGACATCGCGCTGTGTGGCGTATTCCGGACGCAGACTCCACACGTCGTAGTGGCTGTGCTGGAGGAACGTGGTGCGCACATAGTCGGCATCGCCGCCGAAGACACGGGCCAGGATTTCGTCGTTGATAAACGGCCGCGTCATGAAATACTTGTCAAACTTCAGACCGTAGCTCTCGATTTCGTCCTTCGTCATCGGCAGGGAAGGGGAGAACTGTCCGAGTATGCCCTGGACGCTGTGGATGGGAATTTCCCAAATGCGGAAGAATCCGAGGATGTGGTCGATGCGGTAGGCCGTGAAATATTCCGCCATCTTGGCGAAGCGGCGTTTCCACCATAGGTAGCCGTCCTGGCGCATGACATCCCAGTTGTAGGTGGGGAATCCCCAGTTCTGTCCGGTGGTGGAGAAGGCATCGGGTGGTGCGCCGGCCTGTCCGTTCATGTTGAAGTAATAGGGTTCGTACCAGGCTTCCACGCTGTGTCGGCTCACGCCAATGGGAATGTCACCTTTAAGGATGACGCCGTTTTCGCGGGCATATTGGCTGGCATCGAGCAGTTGCCGGTGGAGAAGGTACTGGATATAGCAATAATAGGCAAAACCCTGATGGCCTTCGCCGCCGGATGTACAGAACTTACGGACTTCATCGGCGTTATAAGTTGACAGTTCGGGCCATGTGTTGAAGTCTGCTGTGTTGTATTTGTCGCGCAGAACACTGAAAGCAGCATAGGGAATCAGCCAGTCTTCGTTTTTCCGGTAAAAGTCCTTGTACTCCTTGCTCTGCATCATCTCTTCGCCTTTTTCGCGGAAGGCGAGGCGGAGATAGTCACGCTTGGCCTTGTTCACACTTTCGTAGTCAATCTCGGTCAATGCGTTAAGCTGGCGGAAGGTTTTCTGGTATTTTTGCTCCTTGGTGGAGTCGGAAAGAGGGCCTACCTGGCGCAGATCGACGAACATAGGGTGGAAGGCATAGATAGAGATGGCCTTGTAGGGGTAGGAGTCTATCCAACTTCCCGTCATGGTGGTGTCGTTGATGGGCAGAATCTGCAGGGCGCGCTGACCGGTCTTTACGGCCCAGTCAATCATTTTCTTCAGGTCGCCGAAGTCGCCGACACCCTGGCTGCCTTCGGTACGGAGCGAGAATACGGGCACAGCAGTGCCGGCAATCTTCTGCAACGTAGAGGGCAGATATAGTTCGCGTTCGGGAGTAAAGTAGTGGATGTGTTGGTCGAGCTGGGGGACATAGAGGCGACGGTTTTCGCCTTCCTCCCATTCCACGATGGTACACTTGCGGGTGTCGACAGCCACGAATTTGTATTCGCTGTTTCCCTCAAGTTGGTAGAGGTCAAGGGTAAGTTCCCACTGGTTGGGAAGGATCTCCGTAAAAACGAGTGGCTTTTTCCATTCTCCAAGGCTTTCGCTTCCGCCCACGATTCCCAGTTTCAGCCCTTTCTGATGGAGGCAGGGACTGAGTACACGGAGCGTGATGCTGCTCAATGGCGAAGGAGCTTCCGGTGTAGAAGTCCCGTCAACCTGGAAATCGCCGCTGAAGGCTGAGGAGAAGAGGTAATTGCAGGCGGGAAGATCGCGCCAGGCATCGTTCACCAGCAGTATGCTTTTGGCGTTGGTGTCCTCGGGAAGGGTGAGGACATGCTGGCAGTTGCCGCGTTCTACACGGGTGCGTTCGTCATCGACAAAGACGCAGAAACGGTATTTAAGGGCTCCTTTGACATTGTCTGCAATCTGATGACTTCCTTCCCACAGTTCGCCGTCGGCGGTGGAAAGGATGACAGTTTCGTTTGTGTTGAGGATTTCCACCCCAATGGTTTCGCCCCACTGGGTATGATAATTGATGCGGAATGTAATGACCATAAAAAAAGTTTGTATGGGCTTTTGCGGCAGAATGTTTCGGCAATCTGCTGCAGTGTAACAAATGCTTGCCGGTATTTTTTTGTCGCACCTCAAAGCGAGCTCCATAACTTTTTACAGGCTTTGCTCTGATTCCCATTGAGATTCCTGTCTGAGGGCAAGAAGAAGAGCGGGATTCCTGCAACCGTTTGGTGGAAGACTTTCGCTTTGTGGCAGGCAAAATACAGACTTAAGGACCGGAAATTGCACGCCAAATTTACAAACTATCTGAAAAAAAATAAAGAATTCACTATTCTTTTTTCGACTTTCTGAATTCCTTTAGCGGATGTTTGAGTTGGAGG
>SFJN01000027.1 GCA_004555055.1 Bacteroidales bacterium
CCCTATCCTACACCCGAAATAGCCTGTATTTACTGGAGGTTTTGGCTACGGGTGTAGGAAATGTAGGAGATTTTCAAAAACTTTTTTTCAGAATAGTCCGAAAGGCCATATGGTCTTTGGCCATCTCATTCATTTCCCCAATCCGAGGGCAAACCGTGCTGTCCCATAGAACTGTACCCTCCAAAATGCGAACCATCACCACAGGCATCAAAAAAAAGCGTCACGATGAATCATCGTAACGCTCAAGAGTAGCGGGGCCGGGGATTGAACCCGGGACCTCATGATTATGAATCATGCGCTCTAACCAGCTGAGCTACCCCGCCAAAAGGGAGAGGTTGACGTTGCCGTTCCTTCCGTTTTGCGAGTGCAAAGTTAGGGCAGTTTTCCGAAACGTCAAAATAATTTCACAGAAAAATACAGAAAAAATGCTGTTTGCTTGGCACTTTTGCTATATAAACCCTAAAAAAGGCGAAATTAAAGCCTGAGAAACCCCCTATTTCGAAGGGAAAGCGGTATTTTTGCACTAATTTGGAAGTTGAAGTGCATCAGAAACGCTGTAGGGGTTCTACAGCACGAGAACTTCTCCGCATTTCCAAACCACGGAGGTTCCTCCTCCCAGCAAAATCATTCTGACCCGCCAACAAACAGATATGGACATCATCACCATACTCGGCCCTACAGCCTCAGGAAAGACAGGATTTGCCGTGGCACTGGCCCGGGCCATCGGTGCGGAAATCATCAGCGCCGACTCCCGCCAGGTATACTGCCGCATGGACCTGGGAACAGGAAAGGACATGGAGGAGTATGGCGAAATCCCCGTACACCTGGTGGACATTGCCGAACCGGGTACCAAGTACAACCTTTTCCGCTACCAGCACGATTTCCTCGAAGCCTACCACGCCATTCGCACGCGTGGGCACCGCGTAATTCTATGTGGCGGCACCGGACTGTATCTCGAAAGCATCGTCCGTGGATACCAGATTAGCGAGGTACCCCGCAACGATGCCCTGCGGCAGGAACTCGAAGGCCGATCGCTGGAAGAACTCACTGCCATGCTGGCACAACTGAAGGCACAGAGCGGCACCGCCATGCACAACACCACCGATGTGGATACGGCGAAGCGGGCCATCAGGGCCATTGAGATAGAGACCTACAACCTGCAGCAAGACCCGCTCGGGCGTCGCAACTTCCCGGTCTTCAGCAGTCTGAACCTCGGTCTGGACATCCCGCGCGACCTGCGCCGCGAACGCATCACCGCCCGACTGAAAGCACGCCTCGAAGCCGGAATGCTCGATGAAATACGCGGACTCCTTGCAGAAGGCATCACCCCCGAAGACCTGATTTACTACGGACTCGAATACAAATACCTCACGCTGCACGTCATCGGTCGCCTGACCTACGACGAAATGTTCACACAGCTCGAGACCGCCATCCACCAGTTTGCCAAACGGCAGATGACCTGGTTCCGTGGTATGGAACGACGGGGAACACCCATCACATGGATTGATGCCACAAAGCCCATGCCGGAGAAAGTGGCAGAGGCCCTTGACACCATAGCCCGTTCCGAAGCGACCGAGCAGACAGCGGAACACCGGCAGCCTACCACGTAAGCGTGCAAACCAAGAAACGGCCGTCCGCGCACAAACAGCAAAAAACAAGCCCATGAAGTTTTCACTGTATACCCTGAAGCCAAAACGGATAGACACATTCATCGCTGCAAAGTTCCTGCAAATGTTCGTTGCAGCCTTCTTCGTGTGTCTGTTCATCTTCATGATGCAGTTCACATGGCGCTATATTGACGACCTTGTGGGCAAAGGTCTGACACTCGACGTACTGGCAAAGTTCTTCTGGTACATGGGCATCACCCTCGTCCCGCAGGCACTGCCGCTGGCCTTCCTTCTGGCCTCGCTCATCACCTTCGGCAACATGGGCGAAAACCTTGAGCTGCTCTCCATGAAGGCCGCCGGCATCACCCTCCTCCGCGTCATGCGGCCCATCATTGTATTCTGCGTCTTCGCCACCGGAGTATCGTTCTATTTCCAGAATTCCTTCTCGCCCAGTGCCCAACGCAGTCTGCGGCAACTCATCATCTCCATGCGCGAAAGCCAGCCGGCGGTGGAAATCCCCGAAGGCATCTTCTACAACGGCATCCCCAATGTCAACCTTTATGTAGAGAAGAAAGATGCCCAGACCGGCATGCTCTACAATGTCATCATCTACAAGACCGACCAGGGATTCGACAAGGCACAGATTGTGCTGGCCGATTCCGGACATATGGCGATGACCGCCGACAAACTCCATCTGCAGCTCGAACTCTGGAACGGACACCAGTTCGAAAGCCTGCAGCAGGGGCAGGCCACCTCACGGATACAGGCCACCGAGCCCTTCGACCACGAGGTGTTCATGCAGAAGAATCTGCTCATCGACTTCGATGCCAACTTCAACCTCTCGGAAAGCGAGGTACTCCGCAATATGCCCTCCGCCAAAAGTCTTACAGAGATTGAACACGACGCCGACTCGATGAGTGCACGCCTTGACAGTGCAGCCCTGGAATATGTCAATATCATCAAGTCCCGGCAGGTCGCACGAAGGGCTGAACTAACACAAGAGGACACCCTACGGCTACAACGGATATTCCGTGCCAAGCCTGTGGACATCGATGCGGTATTTGCCAAGGCCAAGGACCTTGACCGCGCCAGGAACACCGCGAACATGGCGGTACGCCAGATGTCGTACGACCTGAACTGGAAAAACGAAATCAACGAGAACGAGGAGGTGAACATCCGCCGCCACTGGATAGAATGGCACACGCGCTTCTCCCTCTCGCTTTCGTGCCTCCTCTTCCTCTTCATCGGCGCTCCATTAGGCGCCATCATCCGCAAAGGCGGTCTGGGTATGCCTGCCGTCGTCAGCGTTGGCATCTTCATCATCTACTACGTCATCAACATCTCTGGCATGAAGACGGCGCGCTCCGGCAACATCAGCATCGAACTCGGCATGTGGATTTCCACCGCCGTACTGCTGCCGGCAGGCGTTTACCTGACCTACATGTCGAACCGCGACTCTCAGGTCTTCAACAAGGATGCCTATATGGCCATCATACGGAAAATCTTCGGTCTGAGGCTCAAGCGTCATCTGACGCGCAAAGAAGTCATCATCAACGACCCCGACTACCGCCACGACCTCGAAGAAGTTCGCGCACTACGTACCCTACTGCAGGGCATGAAGTCGAGTCCGCTGATGGCCGTCAACTATCTGCGCTTCAGAAACTCAAAGGACATGGTCGCCCTGACAGAACGGTTGGAGGCCCTCATCGAGGAACTCGCCAACACCCGCAACCTCAGAATACTGCAAAGCCTCAATGCCATGCCCGTTGTCAGCAAGCGCCACTTCTTCCGCGACAAGCGCCAGCTCCTCAAACAGTTCAACGTGCTTGAACAACTGTTGATCAAGGACCATCTCCCGGAAGAAGCCGCCGAAACGCCAGCCGAAAACTCCGAAGACGGCAGCTGCAATACAGCCGAAACGCTTCCACAGCCAACCGACATCTTGGAGGAAGAGCAGGAAACGCAGGTGCCGGCCACAGACGAACCGCCATCTGAAACTCCAGAAGAACCAGAAGAAGACAACCCTAACCCCGAATATTCATCCACCACCTGAAATTTCACCCTGAAACAGATATGACCGAGAGCCCCATCTGCTCTGTAGAGCAAGCCCTTGAAGACTTCAAGGAAGGAAAGTTTGTCATCGTTGTCGATGACGAAGACCGTGAGAACGAGGGAGACCTCATCACTGCCGCCGAACTTATTACACCGGAAAAGGTGAACTTCATGCTGAAGAACGGCCGTGGTGTGCTGTGCGCCCCCATCACCAACGAACGTTGCCGTGAACTGCGCCTTGAACACCAGGTACAGGAAAACACGTCGATGCTCGGCACACCCTTCACCGTCACCGTCGACATGCTCGAAGGCTGCACCACCGGAGTCTCCACCCACGACCGTGCCGCCACCATCCGCGCCCTTGCAAACCCCGACGCACGGCCCGAATGGTTCGGACGTCCCGGACACATCAACCCCCTCTACGCCCAGGACCGCGGCGTACTGGCACGGGCCGGACACACCGAAGCTGCCGTTGACCTTGCGCGGATGAGCGGATTCTTCCCCGCTGCCTGCCTCATCGAAATCCTCAACGAAGACGGCACGATGGCACGCATGCCACAGCTTATGGAGATTGCCAAGCGCGAAGGACTCCACATCCTCACCATCAAGGACCTCATCGCCTACAGACTGAAGGAGGAAACGCTGATTGAACGCGGAGAGGAAGTGGATATGCCCACAGCATACGGCCACTTCCACCTCATCCCCTTCCGCCAGAAGAACAACCACATGGAGCACATCGCCCTCATCAAGGGCACGTGGGAAAAGGACGAACCCATTCTCGTCCGTGTCCACTCCAGCTGCGCCACCGGCGATATCTTCGGCAGCAAACGCTGCGACTGCGGCGAACAACTCCACGCCGCCATGCGACGCATCGAGGAGGAAGGCAAGGGAGTGGTACTCTATCTTAACCAGGAAGGCCGAGGCATCGGACTCATGGCCAAGATTGCGGCATACAAATTGCAAGAAGAAGGCTATGACACCGTGGATGCAAACATCCATCTGGGATACGACCCCGACGAACGCGACTACGGCGTAGGGGCTTCCATACTCCGCGACCTCGGCGTCACCAAGATGCGCCTCATCACCAACAATCCCATCAAACGTGTCGGACTCGAAGCCTTCGGACTTGAAGTCGTGGGCAACGAACCCGTGGAAATCACCCCCAATCCCTACAACGAGCGCTATCTGCGTACGAAGATGAACCGGATGGGACACATTCTCCACATCAACAAATAACGCGCACACCTGCACACAACACATTTTACAAACCAAAATCATAGAACGATGTACAATCAGAGTTACGACCCTGCCTCCTACCGCATGGAATCGCGCAGCATCTCCTTTCCTGCGGTGATGAAAAATGTCTATCTTTGGATGACGTTTGCTCTCGCCATGACCGGCCTTACCGCCGCTGCCGTGGCTACACAGCCCCAACTGATCCAGACCATCTTTGCCAACCGCATCCTGTTCTGGGGACTGATGATCGGTGAACTCGGACTGGTATTCTACCTTTCGGCACGCATCATGCGCATGTCGTTCGCAGCAGCCGGACTGGCATTTGCCGCCTACGCCATCCTCAACGGCCTCACGCTCTCCTTCATCTTCATGGCCTACACCATGGAGAGCATTGCCACCACCTTCTTCGTTACCGCTGGAACTTTCGGAGCGATGAGCATCGTGGGATACACCATCAAGCGCGACTTGGGAACGCTGGGACGCATCCTCATCATGGCACTCATCGGTGTCATCATCGCCAGCGTGGTGAATATGTTCGTCCATTCCAGCGCCCTGCAATTCGTTGTCAGCATCCTCGGTGTCCTCATCTTCACCGGTCTGACAGCCTATGACACGCAGAAAATCAAGTGGATGGTGACACAGAACAACGGACTGGGCGAGGAGACCGTAATGAAACTGGCCCTGCTCGGAAGCCTGACCCTCTACCTCGACTTCATCAACCTCTTCCTCTATCTCCTCCGCTTCCTCGGCAACAGCCGCGACTGAAGTCTTCCCCCTATCCCCCCATACAAAAACATTTCGACATGCATCTTTCAGAACGCCTTAACCGCCTTGCACCCTCTGCCACCCTTGCCATGTCGCAGAAGAGTGCAGAACTCAAGGCACAGGGTATCGACATCATCAACATGAGTGTCGGTGAGCCCGATTTCAACACCCCCGACCACGTGAAGGCCGCTGCCAAGCAGGCCATCGACGACAACTGGTCGCGCTACAGTCCAGTCCCGGGATATCCCGCACTCCGCGAGGCCATCTGCCACAAACTCCGCACAGAGAACGGACTCTGCTACGAGCCCTCACAGATTGTTGTCGGCAACGGTGCCAAGCAGGCGGTATGCAACGTCATACTTGCCATCGTCGACAGTGGCGACGAGGTTATCATACCTGCACCATATTGGGTAAGTTACCCGCAGATGGTGCTCATGGCCGACGGCACGCCCGTATTCGTCGAAGCCACCATCGAACAGGATTTCAAAATCACCCCGGCACAGCTTGAGGCTGCCATCACGCCCCGCACACGTGCCCTTATCCTCTGCTCCCCCTCCAACCCCACAGGCTCTGTCTACAGTGCTGAGGAACTTGAAGCCCTCGCCGTAGTCCTCCGCCGCCATCCCGAAGTCATCGTCATTGCCGACGAAATCTACGAACACATCAACTATGTAGGAGCGCATGCCTCCATCGCTTCCTGCGAGGGCATGAAGGAGCGTACAGCCGTCATCAACGGTGTCAGCAAGGCTTACGCCATGACAGGCTGGCGCATCGGTTTCGTAGCTGCTCCCGCCGATCTGGCAAAAGGTGTGAACAAGCTCCAGGGACAGTACACCAGCGGCCCTTGCTCCGTGAGCCAGATGGCTGCCACCGAGGCCTTCGCTGCCGACCAGGCTTGCGTAGAAGAGATGCGCCAGGCTTTCCTGCGCCGCAAGAACCTCATCGTAGGACTTGCCCGTGAAATCCCCGGTTTCGAGGTCAACGACCCTGCCGGAGCTTTCTACCTTTTCCCCCGCATCTCAAGCTATTTCGGCAAGACCGACGGTAAGCGTACCATCCATACCTCCACCGACTTTGCACTTTATCTCCTTGAAGAAGCCCATGTGGCAGCTGTCGGCGGCGATGCCTTCGGTAGCCCCGAATGCTTCCGCATGAGCTACGCCACAAGCGACGAGAACATTGTCGAGGCCATGCGCCGTATCAAGGAAGCCTGCGCAAAGCTCCACTGATAATTTCTGAAGAAAAAACAAGAAATCTGAAGAGAAACTAGCATACAGCAACTCCCGCATAGCCGATGCGCCATGCGGGAGTTGCTGTATTTTTCCGAATTTATCTGCAATAACGGTATGGGCAAAATCCCTTCTGCATTCGTTTCAAAGGGTTATTCATTCCGGGCTTTCTTCGTATCCAAATTCCACTCATCATGCCAGTGGATGACCGGCATTCCATCCTCAAAAGTGATAGGAAGCCAGACATAACGGGCATCGCTGGGATGTTTGGGACGCCAGATGTCCGCCATAAAGACGAAGGTATCTCCCACCGGAAGCACAAACGTACCCTGTCCGCCAAAAGTAATGTCGGCATCCTTTCCCCGACAGGGATTCGGGTGCTGTTGCCAAGGTCCCCATATGCTGGGGGCCGAAAAGAGGCGCGCCTTGTTGGGGGCCCATCCCGTACAACCGCTGGTGATGAGCCAATAGGTGCCGTCGTAGCGGAAAATTGCCGGAGCCTCGTTCTGGCCTCCCGCTGCCACACGGATGAAACGCCCGGAATGTGCCGTATAGTCTGCTGTCAGTTCAGCAATTTGCAGTGTAAGGTTCTCCTCGGATGAATAGATGTGATAGGCTCTGCCGTCCACATCAACAAACACAGTCTGGTCGCGCGCCATCTGACCGTCCGCAAAATCGCGTCTCATAAACAGTCCGTCCTTCACGGCCTTCCGCCATTGCGGTGTCCACCATTCAGCATCTTTCCATGCATCCAAAGTATCGAGTGCTGCCATATCACCCTCCATATCCAAAGGTTTGATGCCGGCATTCACCCGTCCGGAACGTAAATAGCGGTAAGGGCCGGCGGGACAGTCGGCAACCGCTACGGCGTAGCGGGCCGCACTGTAGCCCTTGCCTTTGAGCTCGAGATGGAGCCACATGACGAACTTTCCCGTTCGGGCGTTATAGATGACCTTCGGGCGCTCCATTGTACAGCCACGCTCAAGGTCGTCACCCGGCACATCCGTCACAGGCAGTGCCACGCCCTCATAATGCCAGTCGGAAAGATTGTCGGAAGAATAGCAGGTGATACCCACAAGTGCCGCACTCGTATCATCCGACTTGTGCTCGCCGAACCAGTAGTAGCGGCCGTTATGGCAAAGGATGCCGCCGCCATGGGCATTGATGTGCTGTCCGCGGTCGTCGGGCCATATTTCGCCGGGACAGACGGTAACCTGTGCCATGAGGAACATGCTCATCATGGACATCCAAAACATAAGACAATACTTCATCATAACGTTCTTGTTAAAAGGAGCAGGAGGAACAAGCATAATTCTTCAGACTATTAAGATTCTTCACTTCACACCCATGGTGCTCTTGACCCCGTTTTCCCGATTCATGCGCTGTGCCTCCTCACTCTGTTGAAAACGCTGTATGACTTCCACCGCTTCGTCAATGTCGTCGGTAAGCGTGAGCTGCAGGTGCTTGTAGCGTCCGGATGCCGACAATTGTTCGAGCATGGTAAACGCCGGCATCTGTTCTGTCCAGAACTTCTTGCCTACAAACACCATCGGACTGGCAATGCCATAGGTGAGGTAATGGTTCTGCACCGCTTCCTGGAAGATTTCCTGCATGGTGCCGGCACTGCCGGGGGTGTAGATGATGCCACCGAAAGAGATGGTGAGGAGCAGGTCCTCGCGGACGCTGTTGGCGAAGAGTTTGGCAATGTGGGTGGCAAAGGGAGTGGTAGGTTCGTGACCATAGAACCATGTGGGGATGCTCAATGTCTCGTATTCATCCTGACTGTAGATGTCAGCGACCTCGAATGCCTTGTCAATATATCCGGCATCGTGAGGTGTGGGAGCCGCTGCGAGACGCATGAGAGCATCATCCACCTCGGCCCTATGGCGTCCTGCAAGCCGACCGCCAAGGCAACAAGCCTCCATGGCTCCCGGCCCTCCACCATTCACCATCAGCGAGCCGTCTTCAGTCAGCCGCTTCGAAATCTCCACAATCTGCCGGTATGCCACATCGGTACGCGACATGGCACTGCCGCCCATTACACCCACAATACGACAAAGGTCATAGCATCCCAAAAGCTCGTATAGGCCCATGGTCATGAAATGGTCGTGAAGGGAACGGGCGAGAGCCTCATAGGGGTTATTGGGAATCTTTCCCGTTTCCATATAATAGCGGTAGACACTTTGGTCGTAAGTGTCGTGAAAGGTTTCGGGATTTCGCAGGTCGTAACCGGCATAGAGAGTGTCAGGTGTATACAGACCACCGGAGGTTACATCGTACGGCACGTAATCGAGGAAATGGATGAGCCGACCGGTGTCGATTTCTGGATGGGTAATCATGATAATAAGAAGATGATTTTAAGCTGGATTTCGTCCGGGCATACATCAAATTCCCGGACAAGGCTTTTTTACGAGTAGACAACAGCAATGAAAGCGCACCGCCGTGGACAGCAAAAATACGAACATTCCCGAAGCCTGACAAGCAAAAAAAACGTTTTCCACACGCTTTCACGTGTTTACGAATAGAAATGCCGCCAATTGGAATACAAAGAGATTCATGACCTCGGCCATCATACCGGCATCAGAAGTCTGCAAAGCTGTAAAAGAAGCAACATGACCGAAGAGCGGACATATCGTTTTCCCGAGGTGTCGTTTTCGCACACTCCAGTCTGAAGTGAGAAAAAGAGCGTTTCTTTTTTTTGGACATTTTGCGAAAAAAATCTAATTTTGCAGGGTTAAGCAGCGTTAAAAAACAATTATCACCATCAGACATATAGAATATGGCATTTATCTCTAACAACAATCTGAAGGGCGACATTTTCGGTGGTGTCACCGCCGGTATCGTGGCTCTTCCACTTGCCCTTGCCTTTGGCATCCAGGCCTTCGGCGGCATTGACGCTCCAGGTGCCAGCAGCATGGGTGCCCTTGCCGGACTTGTCGGTGCCACACTGCTCGGCTTTTTCGCAGCCATCTTCGGCGGCACCCACAGCCAGATCAGCGGTCCTACGGGTCCGATGACCGTCATCACCGCCAGCATCGTCAGCGGAGCATGGACGGCAGCACAGCAGACAGGCCTCAACACCGAAGCAGCATTCGCAAGCGTCATCATCGCCATGAGCCTTGCAGGCATCTTCTGCGGACTTTTCCAGATACTGTTCGGCGTCATCCGCATCGGTAAGTATGTACGCTACATCCCCTACCCCGTCCTCTCGGGTTTCATGAGCGGTATCGGCGTCATCATCATCCTCCAGCAGCTCTATCCCCTCATCGGATTGAAAAGCCCCGTGCTCGTAGTGGACATGATTACTGAATACTACGACCGCGCAAGCGAAGGACTGAGTTGGATTGCCCTCGTCCTCGGTATTGGCACGATTGTCATCGTACAGCTTTTCCCGCGTCTGACCAAGAAGGTGCCCTCCACCCTTGTGGCACTCATCGTCATGACCGTCATCAGCCTCTTCATCAACGGCAACTTCCCCACCATCGGAAGCATTCCCGCAGGACTTCCCCTTCCTTTCTTTGCAAAAGAAGGCATTGACCTCAACGGACTTGACTGGTACACGCTCATCACCAACAGCCTGGTACCCGGACTCACACTGGCTGGCCTCGGCAGCATCGACACCCTGCTGACAAGCGTCGTGGCAGACAACATCACCAAGACGCACCACAATCCCAACCGCGAACTGATGGGCCAGGGCCTTGGCAATGCCATCGCCGGACTCTTCTGCGGTCTTTCTGGTGCCGGAGCCACCATGCGTACAGTGGTCAACGTCAAGAGCGGCGGACGCACCCAGCTCAGCGGTGCCATCCATGCCCTTTTCCTCTTCGCCATCCTTATGGGTCTTGGCGCACTCGTACAGTACGTTCCTCTGGCAGTACTGGCAGGTATCCTCATCACAGTAGGATGGGGCATCATCGATTTCCGCGGCTTCAAGGACCTTCGCAAGATTCCCCGTGCCGACGCCTTCGTGCTCCTCATCGTATTCTTCATGACTGTCTTCATCGACCTCCTTACCGCCGTGGGCATCGGTATGGTGGTGGCCAGCGTGCTGTTCATGAAGCGCGCCAGCGACCTGGCCGAGGGAAGCTATGTGGCCATGGACGCTGCTGCCGAAGAAAGCCCGTGGGCAGACGAGTCTTCGCTCCCCGAAGACATCAAGCACCAAATCTGCATCGAACGTTTCCATGGCCCCATCTTCTTCGGTTCCATCACCGGCTTCAACAAGGTGATGCATCAGGTGCCCGACAATGCCAAGGTAGTCATCATGCGCATGAAGCGCGTGAAATTCATGGACCAGAGTGGGGTCTACGCCATGGAGACCGCTGTGAAGGAACTCCAGGAACGGGGCATCCTCGTACTGATGACTATCATACAGCCCCAGCCGGAATATCTGCTCCGAAAAATGGACTTCATCCCCGACGTCATCAAGCCGGAACACACCTTCAAGACTTTCGAAGATTGCACAGAGTTCTTGAAAAAACTCGACGTATTCAAATAGCCCCCCTCCACACACCTCTCCGGAAAAAGGGACATTAGTTTCCCATGGGGAGAGGTCTGACCAAAAACGATCTTTGCGGAAGAGTGACTCAACAAGCCCCGGACAGCCGGCACGGAGTCTTCTCTTCCGCTTTCCTTTTCCGGGTTATTACCCTGCCTGAAACATGCTTCACCTCCACCGGCTTACCATCGGCTACCGTATTCGTATTGTGGCACACTCTCTCACCGCCACCCTGCCTCCAGCCTCGCTCACCGCACTAATCGGACGCAACGGTAGCGGCAAGTCTACCCTGTTGCGCACTGTCTGCGGTTTGCAACGCCCATTGGCAGGCAAGGTGAGCATCACAGATGCCGAGGGCAAAGAATGCCAGACCGGCCCCAAAACGGTGGCAGTAGTGCTACCACCTTCACGATACCAGGCACCTGCACTGACGGTGGAGGACACCGTGGCGCTGGGACGCCTGCCATACACCAACCTGACAGGAAGACTTTCGCCTGCCGACCACCACGCCATCGACCATGCCATCGGGCTATGCCGGATTGCCCCACTCCGCCACCGCATACTCCATACACTCAGCGACGGCGAACGCCAGCGCGTAATGCTGGCACGGGCATTGGCACAGGATACTCCCGTCATCATCCTCGACGAACCGAGTGCCTTCCTCGACTACAGCGCACGCATGCAAGTCATGATGCTCCTGCGCCACCTTTGCGACACAGCCCGGAAGACCATTCTTTTTTCCACTCACGACCTTGAAACCGCATTGCCTGCCGTCGATCGTGTGTGGGCCATGGAGACAACGACCGACAACCACGGCCAGACAGTCTCCACACTGAAGGAAGATACCCCCCGAAACCTTATTGCAGACGGCACCATTCGCAGGATATTCCCTGAATTCAACCACCAGGACCTCACTGCATTCCACATTCCAAACAACCATCATTCATAATATATTTCAGCAAGCAACACCTTTCCCCTTCTGAAATATCATTGCACAGCATTGGCACACCCTGCCAAAAAAACGTAGCGTCTGCCATCATCCATTCCTTATTTTTCATATCTCCCCATGATAGTCTGTATCGCCGAGAAACCTTCAGTTGCACAAAACATTGCACGCCTGCTGAAAGCCACCACCGACTGCCGCGACAAAAACCACAACGGTTACTTCGAAGGCAACGGGTATCAGGTGACTTGGACGTACGGACACCTGTGCGAACTGAAGAATCCTGAAGAATACACACCACAATGGAAAGTGTGGGCGCTCTCCACGCTGCCGATGATTCCACAGCGTTTCCAAATACACCTCAAGGAGGAGGCACGCGGACAGTTCGAACACATCAAACGGCTGATGCAGAAAGCCGACATGATTATCAACTGCGGCGATGCCGGACAGGAAGGCGAACTCATACAGCGTTGGGTGATGCAACAGGCACAACCTACTTGCCCCGTGAAACGACTGTGGGTGAGTTCCATGACGGACGAAGCATATATCGAAGGATTTGCAAACCTCCGTCCGCAAGATGACTACCAATCGCTCTACGAAGCCGCATTGTGCCGAAGCATCGGAGATTGGCTCCTGGGTATGAATGCTACACGACTTTATACGCTTAAATACGGACAGAACAACCGCAGTGCCGGGCGCTCACAGCCCCTGAGCATCGGACGTGTACAAACTCCCACACTGGCGCTCATCGTCAAACGTTACCACGAAATCCAGAACTTCAAGCCCGAACCCTTTTGGGTGCTCTCCACCATTTACCGCGACGTGACCTTTACCGCAAAGATGGCAGATGAGAATCCAGAAACAGAAGAAGGGAACGAAGGCAAGGGAAACGGCAACGAGGGCAACGCAAATGCGCAGAAGGCGACCATAAAACGCGGATATACCGACCGCGAGGAAGCCGAGGCTGCACTCCGTGCCATCGAAGACAACCCCTTCACGGTCACTGACATACAAAAGAAAAACGGCACAGAAGCCCCGCCACGACTCTTCGACCTCACCTCGCTCCAGGTGGAATGCAACCGCAAATTCGGCTATGGGGCCGACCTTACACTGCAACTCATCCAGCAACTCTATGAGGGGAAAGTGGCAACCTATCCCCGCGTCGACACGACCTTCCTTCCGGAAGATGTCTACCCCAAATGCGGCGGCATACTCAACGGCATCAAGGATGTGCCTTGTTTTGGCGACCCTTCCGCCCGGACCTACGGCGACCATATGGCCCCCCTACGTGGAAAACCATTGAAGAAATCGAAAAAAGTATTCGACTCTTCAAAAATCACCGACCACCACGCCATCATCCCTACCGGTGTTCCTCCACGCGGACTCACGGACCTACAGCGGAATGTCTACGACCTTATCGTACGCCGCTTCATCGCCGCATTCTATCCCGACTGCAAATACGCCACCACCACCATCGAAGGCATGGTGGAACAGAACACGGAAAAGGCCTGTGTGGGCGATGGAAGTCCGGTAGCCTTCAAGGCAACGGGAAAAATCATCACGGACCCCGGATGGCGCGTCGTCATCAAAGGCTCTTCCAATTCCAACGACAATGAACAGCAGGAAATGCCTCCCTTCACAAAGGGCGAAAGCGGACCGCATGTGCCGACACTTACCGAACGCACCACACAGCCGCCCAAGCCTTACACCGAGGCCACCCTGCTACGAGCCATGGAAACGGCAGGAAAAAACGTGGACGATGAAGAACTCCGCGACGCGCTGAAGGCCAACGGCATCGGACGCCCTTCCACCCGGGCGGAAATCATCAAGACGCTCTACCGCAGAGGCTACATGCGACAGGTAAAAAAGAGCCTCGAACCCACAGCCACGGGCATCGAACTCATTGCCATCATCAAGGAAGAACTCCTGAAAAGTGCCGAACTGACGGGAATCTGGGAGAAAAAGCTCCGCCAAATTGAGCGCCACGAATACAATGCCGCACAGTTCATCGCCGAACTCAAGGCGATGGTGTGCGAAATTGTGAACGAAGTGATGCGCGACCCTTCGAACCGTCGCATCATGCAGGGACAGACTCCCGACGATACCGCAAACCGAACTTCCGGAAAAACAGAAAATACCGGAAAAAGAAACACCCAGACTACCGGAAAGGCCTCCGAAGACGCACCGAAGCGCAAAATCATCCGAGCTGGCAGCACCTGCCCGCTCTGCGGCGAAGGTAAGGTCATCAAAGGCAACACTGCCTACGGATGCTCACGATGGAGGGAAGGCTGCAATTGGCGCAAACCCTTCAAAGGATGATTCACCGACAGGTTTCTTTCCCACCATTGAAATAAGTTTACCCCATATCCATATTCCATATGCGTTTCATAAATACACTGTTTGCCGGCATCCTTGGCGGAATCTGCCATACCGCCTCAGCCGACAACTTCAACACCATCGTGGTGAAAACCACCGACGGCATTGAAAGTACGATTGTACTCACAGAAAACCTCACCACCACCTTCAGCGACACTGAAGCCATCTTCAGTGACGGCAGCACCAAGGTGGCGTTCCTGCGTGAACAACTGCAGGGTTTCGAATTCACTTATGCCGACGGCATCAACCACATTGTGGAATCCCAAACTCCTACACGTCCGCAGTTCGACGGCATCACACGCCGTATCATCCTTGAAAACCTTCCTACAGACTGCCAGATTGCAGTCCACAACGCGCAAGGAAAGCGCATCCACCATGCCATTGCCACAGGACATCACGAGATTTCGTTGGCAAACTGTCCCCAAGGCGTCTACCTTGTCACTCTCGGTCGTACCACCTATTCCATCACACTGCCATGAAAAAGTTCTTTACCCTCACCATAAGCCTCATCCTGACGGCCTTCCTCAACGTGGCAGCACAAGTCAGCGACCGCATTGATGCCATTTCCGACAATGGCACATTCCGCTCTTTCATGGTCGACGACATCACTTCAATATCCTACAGCCAGGAAGGTGGCAAAGGTTTCACCTCTTTCACCGTCAAACTTTACGATGGCACCACAGCCACACTCTCCATGTACGAGTACCCAACCATCCGCTATGCCACCGTGGGAAACGAATATATGGAAATACAGCGCCAACACGAAGAGAATGCCGTAGTCGTCATGCTCGACTGCATCAACAACGACCACCTCATCGATGCTTCAAAGCCCCTCGACTGGACTGCGGCAACCGCAGGCAAGAAGGTGCACTTCGACATCCGCGGAACCATTGGCTTCGACTTCAGCTATGAAGTGAAAGGATTGTATACCGGCAAGGTATATTCCGACATTCCCGGTTTCGTCTTCGTTGATGCAAAGGAGGACAATCTGCTCGGCGTCAACGCCCTGGCATTCCGCATGCCCAACGAACCGGTGGTCATCCGCGCCATTGCCACCGAACGTACCACCTACGAGGGATGCGACTTTGTGGGCGACTATCAAGGATATGCGGTAAACCCCACAGAGCAACTGCTTTCAAGCACCGCAGAACCCTGCCTCAGCATGTCGCTCCTTGCCAACGGCTCGAACCATGTATCATCGACCGATGGCATGAAATACGATTTCGCCGACCTCTACGACTTCAATGTCGAAAGCAACAGCTTCAAACATCACATTGAAGAACTCGATGAGGACGAGGACCCCAACCTCAGTTTCCGCGACCAACCGGCCTACGGTACGAACGGCCGCTTCCTCAACGACCGATATGTGCTGGCAGAAATACACGATTTCAACGACGACCGTCTGGAGAACACCCGATGCTATCTCGTCAGCAAGCAACCCTTCTCCTGCACCGTTGCCCAGCGCGATGCCAGCCAGTTCCAGACACTCATCGAAGCGGTCGGAACCGACGGCGACAAGGCATGGTTCTTCCTTACCGACTATGGATACCGTGGCACCGTAGCCTCGTTGGAATTCCTATACGGCAACAGCATCTCCACAGCTTGCGAAGCACTTGTCAGCTACGATGGAGAGGTTCGGCTGAAGTATACCTACAATCCCGGCAGCAATCCGGTCTTTACCCTCCGCTCCTCTGAGGCCGGCACCTACAGCCACGAATCCGGCACACTGCCCGACATCAGCCTCGATGGCTTCGGCACCGCCACCATTGACGGTACGGAATATCCCTATTCCGCCAGCGGTTCGTTTGTCACCGTCACACTTTCCGACGGCACATGCTACTATCTGCTCGACATGCAGCAGCACACCTATAGCGTCATCACGCCCAATGCATGGGAAGGCCCGGCATCGTTCTCCAACGACAGCGTCCACGGTGCCTACTGCGACGAGGAGGCAAACGACAAAAACAGTGTCAGCCTACTTCTTGACCGCAACCTGATGGGTGAGGACCGCGAAGGCTATGCCTCACTGAGCGTGAACATAACCCGTCCTGGCGGCAGCATTTCCGCCATCAGCGACTGCCGGCCTTATATCTACGACCGCGAGAATCGCCAGCTATGGCTGACCAACGTCCTCGTGGGTGACGGCAAGGGCGGAAGTGTGCGCACCAACCTGCTGTTCCAACTTTCCGATGACCTTCAACAGGCATGGCTTTCGTCCGAACAGCATCCCTCACAGCAGCTTGCTGCCGTTTCCTACACTGGAAGCTATGTGGTGATTGACGAGAGTAATCCCCTTGAAGCTCCGGAAGTGGTGCTGCCCAACCTCGAAAAGGAATACACCGCAACCCTGCAGGCTGGAGCGTTCGGCAGCCTCACCGATGCCGAAGCCTCGATGCATTTCGACACAGACAGCGAAGGAAACACCCGCGAAGGTTATGCCACACTCCACATCAGCGTAATGGGAACGACGATGATTTCGGCATGCGTTCCCTATACCCTCAGCACCTCGAGTGTCACGCTTCACGACGTCACCGTAGGCGACGGCAACTACGGCACCCAAACCACCGACATGGTGTTCAGCATTGCCCAGGACGGCAGTCTGCAAGGCAACGGCGAATACTACGGATGCGACATGTCAACGGCATTCATGACCGTCGACATGGCATCGGCTCCCTTCAAGCCGGTCCTCCCCGGAAACGCCCTTGCACCGCAATACACCGGCAAATACTTCCTCGGCACCAATGGGGAAGATGCCGAAGTGGCGACAGTCGATGCCCTGCTCTGCATCGACCACGACGCCGACGGCAACCTGACACCCGGAAAAGCATACTTCCGCGTAAAGATGGCAGCCGGACGCTTCGGTGACAAGAGCGTGGAATACCGTCTCACGGACAGCACCCTTACCCTGATAGACTATGGCGTACAGGAAACCGACAGTCCCGACCTCGTCTTTGAAATCCGTCCGGACGGCACGCTGCAGGCCACAGGATATCTCTACGGCACTGGCTCCGTCAGCGGATTCTACGTCAATCTTGCAAAGGCTGCCCTCACACCACAGCAAGAATAGGTCAGGCCATCCGGAAGAAGCATCTCACGCCTCAACCGGATAGCCGGACCTCTGTAACCCACCCCCCCGTAATCATTCACCCCAAGACCATGCAGATTCTCCAATCCCCCATTACCTTCGACCGCTTCGTACGCGGCATGCTCCTACTCCTGCTTGCGGTCTTTCTTGTCCTCATTCTCCGCCGTCTGAGTCCGGTACTGATACCGTTCTTCGCGGCATGGGCCATTGCATGGATGCTGGTGCCTGTGGTAGACTTTTTCCAGCACCGTCTGCATCTGCGTTTCCGTCTGCCATGTGTCATCATCACATTGGTGCTCAGTGTTCTTGCCCTTTCCGCTCTCGCCGCCGTTACCGCCCCCATTTTCATTGAGGGCTTCGTCCAACTGAAGGAAGCCATCCTCGATTTTCTCTCGCTGCATAAGGAAAAAGAACTCCCGCTATGGGCACAGCATTTCATCGATGACTACGCGGGAAGTACTGACCTACAAGGTATTCTGCAACAGGAAAGCGTCATCAATGCACTGAAGACTACCGTTCCCAAAGCCTGGGATATGCTCATCTCCACGGCCAACATTGCAGTGGGTATTGCCTCCGGTCTGTTCGGAATCCTCTATCTTGTATTCATCCTGCTCGACTACGAACGTTTCTCCACAGGCTGGATACATTTTGTGCCGCGCTCACGCAGGGCATTCTGCATAGCCCTTGTCGATGATGTGGCACGCGGTATGCGTGGCTACATGCGCGGACAGGCTTTGATTGCCGTCAGCAACACCATCATATTCACCATCGGATTCTACCTCATAGGTCTGAAGATGTGGCTCGGCATGGGTATCTTCGTGGGCATCATCAGCTTCATCCCTTACATCCAGGTGGTGGGTTTCCTTCCCGCTGCCATTCTCGCCCTGCTGCAAATGTCCGAGGAGGGCCGACCTTTCTGGCTCACCATGCTCCTCGTACTCCTCGTCTACTGTGTGGTCCAGGTCATTCAGGATGCCGTCGTCACACCTCGTGTCATGGGTAAGATTATGGGACTCTCGCCTGCCATCATTCTCCTTTCGTTGAGCATCTGGGGTAGCCTTGCAGGCATTGTCGGACTCATCGTGGCACTCCCACTAACGACCATCGGCATCGCCTACTACCGACGCTACATAATCGGCAAATATCCCGATGAGAGCAGCGAAAACAGTCAGTCAGAGATGACATAACGTCCGTAATCTCAGACACAAATATCAAAAAAACGAGTAAAGACCTTGGCTATCAGGCCGTAAAACCTTAACTTTGCGCCGAATTTTTATCCGCGTAACCGCTCTGGGCGCAGTCCCCCCCCCTGTCCACCCCCTTTGACGAAGCCAAGCCATCAGGCCGCTTCACACCATAACGGATATAAAATCCGAGGAAAACAGGGGAAGACCGCAGTAGAATCCCACGATGTTGCTCCGGAGTTCCATAAACTATTTCTCACAATCAGTAAAAATGGCTGATCTTATCAAAATCGCCGAAGAGGCTTTCGCCACCGGCAAGCAGCACCCCACATTCAAGGCTGGTGACACCATCACCGTAGCATACAAAATTATTGAAGGCGCCAAGGAGCGTATCCAGCTCTATCGCGGCGTTGTCATCAAGATTTCCGGCCACGGCGACAAGAAGCGTTTCACCGTTCGCAAGATGTCCGGCACCGTAGGTGTGGAGCGTATCTTCCCCATCGAGTCCCCCGCCATCGAGAGCATCGAGGTGAACAAGGTAGGTAAGGTACGTCGTGCCAAGCTCTACTACCTCCGCAACCTCACCGGCAAGAAGGCCCGCATCCGCGAGAAGCGTTCTGCTGTCGCAAAGGAGGATTAAGCAGTCCGGGCGCACACAAAGCCCAAAGGTTGCCGTCCCGGAGGGTGTTTTTTTGTGTGTAAAGGGATGTTCTATAAATTAGCTTGAGGCGAGTTTTAGACTATTGCGCAGTAGGTTTCTGTTCTGCAAATACGCGCATAGCGGGCTATGTAAGTGTTTGCAGAATAGAAAGATGCAAGCAAGAGGCAAAAAACGCCCAAGCATTAGAGCACTTCTTAGAATGTTTGTAAAACTAATTTATAGAACATCCCTAAACCTAAATAAAATACATCATATCATGGAAAAGATTCATGGCCTTATTGACGCTCCCTTTACGCCGTTCCATGCCGACGGCAGCTTGAACACCGAACCCATTGCCGGTTATGCAGCCCTTCTGGCACGCAACGGCCTTCAGGGTGTTTTCATCAACGGATCTTCCGGCGAAGGATATATGCTCACGGAAGACGAACGCCGGCAGCTGGCTGAATGCTGGATGGAAGCCGCGGCACAGGTCACCACCCGCGAAGGGAATCCTTTTAAAGTCATTGTGCATGTGGGCAGCACCAGCGTCGCCACCAGCCGTCGTCTGGCACAGCATGCCCAGGAAATCGGTGCCTGGGGCATTGGTGCCATGGCTACTCCCTTCCCCAAGATATCGAGCATCGAGCAGCTTTGCCAATACTGCGAGAACATAGCCGCAGGAGCCCCCGAGCTTCCGTTTTACTACTATCATATCCCTGCCTTCAACGGAGCCTTCCTGTCGATGTACGACTTCCTTGAGGCTGCCGACGGACGCATCCCCAACCTTGCGGGCATAAAGTACACCTTCGAAAGTCTGTACGAATACAACCGCTGCCGGCGCTACAAGGACGGAAAGTTCGACATGCTCCACGGTCAGGACGAAACCATTCTTCCGTGTCTGGCCATGGGCGGTGCCGAGGGTGGCATCGGAGGTACGACGAACTACAACGGCCGTGCCCTTGTCGGAATCATCGATGCCTGGAAGGCGGGCGACATTGAACGTGCACGCGAACTTCAGAATTTCAGCCAGGACGTCATTGATGTCATCTGCCGTTTCCGTGGAAACATCGTCGGCGGAAAACGCATCATGAAACTCATCGGTCTCGACCTCGGACCTAACCGCGTGCCCTTCATGACCGTTACGGACGAGGAAGAAGCCGAGATGCGCCGTCAGCTCGAGGCCATCGGATTCTTCGAACGCTGCAACCGATAGTTTCAGCCCTTTAATCCAGAAACCACCTGCTCTCCCTCTTCCCCTCATTCTCAAAAACCTTGTCCCATGCCCATGCCGTCGTTCCAACCTCTCTGTCGCATTCTTCTGCTTTCGCTGCTGTCTGTAGCAGGATGTCTCATGGAGTCCGGGGCAGCGACACCGGAGCGTGACGTGGCACAAAGGGCAGCGATGTGGGCTGCACGGGGAGATGTGGTTCCCTGCCGTACGCTCTACGACTCCATAGCCGCCCTCCGTCCCGAAGTCCGCGACAGCCTGCTCCCTCCCCATGTGGCACTCTTCTGCCGTCTTGCATTTGCAAGGGCCGAGGGCGATGGGAGTAGGGTGGCAGGGATTGCCGACTCTTTGGAAACACAGTACGAGAACCGGTTCGACGTGCGCGGACTGCTTGCCCTTGCCGATGTCCGGCTCGATGCCCTGTACAGTGGTGGACGGTGGGAGGATTTGGAACAGTATTGCCGCAATCGTCTGCAATGGTGTGCACGCCGGAACATCAAGGCTTCACGCCGGAAAGTGTTCCGACAGTATCTTGCCGTTGCAACCGAAAACAACGACAAGCCCCCCGTCGGCATACATTGGCGCAGCGACAGTTTCAGCGTCCCCATCAGCCGCGACTGGCCGTTGCTCATTCCTGTCAGTGCAGGCGGAGGACATCCGCTTCCCTTCATGCTCCACAGTGGACAGCGCCATACCCTTGTCAGTGAGGCTGACCTCCGGGAATGGGGCATTCCGCTCCCCGCCACGGCGCCTGTCGACATCGAGGTGGGAGGGCGGATGGTTAAGGCATACCCCGTCGTCATCGACAGCCTGCACATCGGGGAGATGACACTCAGTCACATCCCGCTTTTTGTGGTGGACAAGGAGGTGGAGGCTCCCTACAACCGCAGTGTCGGCACCGACATCCTCAGGAGATTCCCTCTTTGCGTCATCACGGACGACCTGCTGACGGTCTGGCGCACTGCATTGCCACAGGAGGCTGAAGCCATCTGCACTGCTGCCACCGAAAATTCCGGATGCCGGACTGTGCCCATGTTCCTCACCACAGCGGGCCATATTGCCGTTGCCGACGGCAGTACTGCCTCCACGCTTGTCAACACTGCAATGCCCACCTTGGCTGATACCGACAGCATCGGTGTACCGTGCCGTGCCTTGCCGGAGTTCAAGAGTTACGGATGTTGTGCCCTGGATTTCGAAAATCACCGCATGCTGCTTGCCGGCAAACGTGAATTCCATCCGATGAGGGTGGCCGACTACATTGCCCGTAACGACCTCTTTGCACTGTTGCGCAACGAGGCGGCACTGCTGCTTACCGCCACGCCTGAGGAGGCTGAAGCCATGAACCGGGTCTTGGGCGAAGCCCTCACACCGCCACCGGCCGATACGCTGGAACCTGCCTTGCAGCAGGCCCTTGTCGGAGCTGGTGTACCTGGACCGGGGCGCACAGCAGTCTCCATATTGCTGAATACCCCTGAGGGACTCCTCTTCCAGGAGCAGCAGGGACAGCATCTGTTGACGCGGAAACTCGATGCATCGAACATCGCCGGACACCGCATCGACCTTGATCACATGCTACTTTATTGACAATCTTGGGGGCTGTTTCTGTCCCCCCACCTATATAATTATACAATTATACAGAGAGGATGAGACTACATCCACTCTATATATGCTTATGGCAAGAAAAAAGAAACCGTTACCCCTACTCGAAAAAGTCCTTATCACCGATGTCGCTGCTGAAGGCAAGGCCCTTGCACGCGTCGACGGCATGGCCGTCTTCGTTCCCTTTGTCGTACCCGGAGACGTCGTGGACATACAGTTGCGTCGCAAGAAACACAGTTTCGCCGAAGGCGAGGCCGTGAAGTTCCATACCCTCAGCCCCAACCGTGCCGAAGCCTTTTGTCCGCACTATGGTGTCTGCGGAGGCTGCAAATGGCAGATACTCCCCTATGACGAACAGTTGAAATGGAAACAGAAACAGGTGATGGACAACCTGCAGCGCATCGGCAAGGTGGAGCTCCCCGAATGCATGCCCATCCTCGGGAGCAAACTCACGCGCGGTTACCGGAACAAGCTGGAATTCGGATTCTCGAACAAGAAGTGGCTGACGCTGCAGCAGATAATGAGCGGCGAGGTGTTCGACCAGATGAATGCCCTCGGATTCCACATTGCGGGAGCCTTCGACAAGATTCTCGACATCGAGGAGTGCCATCTCATGGACGACGTCAACAACAGCATCCGCAACGGACTCCGCACCTACGCCCTTGAAAAGGGACTGCCGTTTTACGACCTGCGTGCCAACAAAGGCTTGATGCGGGGAGTGATGATTCGCACTTCGAACAGTCCGGTCACCGAGGGCAGCCCGGCCACAGAGCTTATGGTACTCGTGCAGTTCTGCATCCTTTCTGACAGCGACCGCGAGGCGGCGATGGGTGTGATGGCGTATCTCCGCGACAACTTCCCCTGCATCACCTCGCTCCTCTACGTCAACAACACGAAGTGCAACGACACCATCTCCGACCTTGATGTCGTCACATTCGCCGGCACCGATTTCATACACGAGTGCATGGAAGGCCTGCGTTTCAAGGTGGGGCCGAAGAGTTTCTACCAGACCAATACCGGCCAGGCATACGAACTGTACAAGGTGGCGCGGAATTTTGCCGCTCTTACAGGCAACGAACTGGTCTACGATCTCTACACCGGCACCGGTACCATCGCCAACTTCGTGGCAGCGGGGGCACGTCAGGTCATCGGCATCGAATATGTTCCCGAGGCTATCGAGGATGCCAAGGAGAACGCCCGTCTCAACGGTCTCGAGGACAAGACGCTCTTCTATGCCGGAGACATGAAGGACATCCTTACCGATGATTTTGTGGCGGCACACGGACGTCCCGACGTTATCATCACCGACCCCCCACGGGCTGGTATGCATGCCGATGTGGTGAAGACTATCCTCAACGCCGCACCGCAGCGGGTGGTATACGTCAGCTGCAACCCTGCCACACAGGCACGCGACCTGCAGATGCTCGACGCCCAATATCGGGTGGAGGCCGTGCAGCCCGTGGACATGTTCCCACATACACATCATGTAGAAAATGTCGTACTCCTCACGCTACGCTAACCTGCGCATCCTGGTGGCGCGTGGCGACATGGAGTCACTTTGCCGCACCGTCACCGGTCTCCGCACGGCCGACTACCGTACGGTATGCAGCATGATGCGTGAGGCGGAATTCTGGGCTTCGCTCCGCGACGAGGATACATTCTGGAGGTTTGCCCGGCACTTCATACAGCACGACAGCAAGGCCTTTCTCGGCACCTTCCTAAGGGCAACGGTAAGTCTGCACGCACAGCGCCCCATGGACTTCCGGTCCGAGGCTTTCGACGAGTTTTTGGCACAGTGTCTGACACCCGTCGACTGCCGGAAGACCATCGAAGCCATTGCGCCCCTCATGACTTCGCCCGAGGCCCTGGCTACGTTCCTCGCACGCCTGAAGCCGCTGGAAGGCAACCATGCCCTGCTCGTCAACATCCTCTTCCACATCAACACCGATTCCGCACGCTTCCTCTTCTTCAGGGAACTCCGGCAGCACGAGGACGATGCCGCGACGCTGCGGCGCTATGCCGTCGAACTCGTCCGTAGGGGCGACAGACGTTCGCTCAACCTGGCACGCATCATCGAATGCTATTTTGCCCTCCCGCCATTGCCGGGGATGTTTGCTCTGCAAATGCCGGAATACCAGTTTTCAAGGCTCGACCGCTACGAAGCCTTCTGCAAGATTCTCGCACAATGACCATCGGAGGGTCGAAAACGTGCGTTCACCCCTTAAATTAAATAATCTTCATATATCCCCAAGAACCTCATGGACCCCATTTTCTATAGTAAAATTGACATCCAGATACGTTTCAACGACCTTGACGCATACCGTCATGTGAACAACAACAGCTACTTCTCGTATTACGACCTCGGAAAGGACGAGTACTTCCGCGAGGTTTTCCCTCCCGACTTCCGCCTGCAGACGGTAGTCCCCATCATTGCCAACATCAAGGCCGACTTCCTCCAGCCCATCTTCTACGGCGACAAGATTGTCATGGAAACGCGTTGCAGCCGTCTTGGAAACAAGAGTTTCACCCTCCAGCAGCGTGCCGTCAACGTGTCCACGCGCCAGGTGGTGTGCGAGAGCGAAACGGTAATGGTATTCTTCGACATCACCACCCAGAAGTCGGCACCCATACCTCCGCAATACCGTCAGAACATCATCGCCTACGAACGCGGACAGGTTTCGTAACCTGCTCACTTATATATACGCTCACTTATATATTATATATAAGTATATATTATATATAAGGCATACAGGAATGCAAGAAATCATCTATACGTCCACCCCGGACACCACACTGGCGGACATCATCGCCGGCCTTCAGCCCGACAAGGTGTTCTTCCTCGCCGACAGACATACCGCACATCAATGCCTGCCGCGTCTTGTGGCGGAACCTATAGAGTGCCATGCCTTCCCTGCCGGTGAGGAGTCGAAGAATCCCGAAACGCTGTTCGACGTCCTCCGCTGGCTCTCGTCTTTGGGATGCACACGCCACTCGCTGCTCGTTAATGTGGGTGGTGGGGTGGTCACCGACCTCGGAGGCTTTGCCGCCGGCATCTTCAAACGCGGCATCCGCTTCGTCAATGTCCCCACATCGCTCCTTGCCATGGTCGATGCCTCCGTGGGCGGAAAGACGGGCATCGACTTCAATGGGTGCAAGAACGAAGTCGGGGTATTCGCCTGTGCCACACACGTCATCATCGCTCCTGCATTCCTGCAGACGCTCGACATGGAGAACTTCCTCAGCGGATATGCCGAAATGCTCAAGCATTCGCTCCTCATCGGGCGTGAGGCATGGCAGCGGCATATTGCCTTCCTCGGCGATTTCCTTTCCGGCAGACATGCCATGCACGGCAGCGATGTCGACGGAGAGATGCTTATGCCGCTCATCAGGGAGAGCATTGCCTTCAAGCAGCGTATTGTAGACGAAGACCCCACGGAGAGCGGCATCCGAAAGTGCCTGAACCTTGGCCATACGCTCGGCCATGCCATCGAAAGCCTGCTGCTCGATAAGGGGCGTCCTGTTTTGCATGGCTATGCCGTGGCATGGGGACTGGTGGCAAGCCTCTACATCAGTACTGCCACGCAGGGATTGCCGACGGAAATCCTACGTGCTACGGCACAAACCGTCCTTGCCACCTATGGTCGTCCCGACATCGTTTGCGACGACTACGAGGCTATACACCGCCTCCTGCTGCACGACAAGAAGAACATCTCCGGACAGGTGCGCTTCACATTGCTCGGGGCACCGGGAAAGGTGCTTCTCGACAGGCAACCCTCAGTCGAGATTATCAACGAGGCGCTCGACTTCCTCCGCGAAGCGTAAACATCTATTGGGTATCCTGCCGGACACTCTGTCACAAAATCCATGAAACAACCCTTCCAATAATCTATGAAAAACACCGGAAACAACATCCTCAGGGGCGTCCCCTGCCTCCTTGTTATCATTGTCTTCTTCGGCTATCTCGCCTACAGCATGGGTCTTGCCAACATGCTGAACACCATCATGCGCACCGCCCACGACCTGCTGCTCAACACCGTCTTCTACCTCATGGGTATCTGCGTCATCACCGGAGCCTTGGGAAAGATTTTCGTGGAGTTTGGCGTGGTGGACATGATACAGCGCATCCTCCGTCCCGTCATGGCACCGCTCTTCAATCTCCCCGGAGTGGCATCGCTGGGAGCGGTGCTCACATTCCTCAGCGACAACCCCGCCATCATCTCGCTCTCGAAGGACCGCAAGTTCAGCCGCTATTTCAAGAAGTACCAACTCATCTCGCTCACCAACTTCGGTACGGCCTTCGGTATGGGACTCATTGTCATCGTCTTCATGATAGGCCAAGGCTATTTTGCCGCTCCTTTCATCGGACTCTTCGGAGCCTTTGCCGGTTGCATCGTCTCCACGCGCCTCATGCAGCACTTCACCTGCAAGGACTATCCTGCGTACCGCGATGAACCTGCCTGCGACGATACTGATGTGGACGATGAGAAGCCCACGGACAATGCCGACGGCAATCAGGAATCGAAACCTGCCGACTCCACCTTCGTACGCACCCTCAACGCACTCCTCGACGGCGGAAAGAGCGGTGTGGACATCGGACTCGCCATCATCCCTGGCGTACTTATCATCTCCACCATGGTGATGATGCTCACCTTCGGCGGACAGGTCAGCGTGGATGCTTCCGGCGTGGAGACCGTCACATACAGCGGTGCTGCCTACGAAGGTACGCGCCTGCTTCCCACTCTGGCGGGATACATCAACGTGGTCTTCGAATGGCTCTTCGGTTTCACCGCTCCCGAACTCATCGCGTTCCCCATCACCGCCCTTGGTGCCGTGGGTGCTGCCCTCAGTCTCATTCCGGAATTTGCCAAGCAGGGCATCCTCGACGGCAACGCCATTGCTGTCTGCACCGCCATGGGTATGTGCTGGAGCGGCTATCTTTCCACACACACCGCCATGCTCGACTCTCTCGGCTTCCGCAACCTCCTCTCGCGTGCCTTCCTCGCACACTTCTTCGGAGGCATTGCCGCCGGCATCGTCGCCCACTTCGCCTATCTCGCACTCTCCTTCGCCGGAGCACTTTGAGCGTGCCTCGGATGGTGTGGTCTCCTATAGCTTTCTCCTATAGTTCTATAGTCTCCTCCTATAGTTTCCTATAATCTCCTATAGTCTCCTATAATCTCCTATATTACATCAACAATCATATGAACGAACAGCAGACTGAATACCGTCTGCCGAAGGGCACATTGCTCTCGAACGGCAAGTACCGTATCGAGGCTTATCTGGCTTCAGGCGGTTTCGGCAATACCTATGTGGCGACTGATCTGGCCTTCGACGAGCGGGTGGCTGTCAAGGAACTTTTTGTGAAGGGCATTTGCGGCCGCAATGCTTCGACGGGTGAGGTCAGCGTCAGTCTGAGCGAAAACCGCATCTCTTTCGACGCCCATCGCGAGAAATTCCGCAAGGAGGCCCGCCGCATACGCAAGCTGAACAGCAGACATGTGGTCAAGGTCCGCGATCTCTTCGACGACAATGACACCTCGTATTATGTTATGGATTTCATCGATGGCGAAAGTCTTTCCGCACGCCTTCACCGTGAGCAACGTCCGTTGACCGAAGCCGAGGTTTGCAGTCTTTTGCCGCAGGTGCTCGACGGGCTTCAGACATTGCATGCCGAACGGATTTGGCATCTCGACCTGAAGCCCGCCAACATCATGGTCGACCGCGAGGGTACGGTGATACTTATCGACCTGGGTGCCAGCAAGCAGTTGCAGACCGCTGATGGGGTGTCTGTCTCCACCTCTTCGGCAATGGCCTATACCCAGGGCTATGCCCCTCCCGAGCAGATGGACCAGCATTTCGAGCGTTTCGGACCCTGGACCGACCTCTATGCCCTTGGTGCCACGCTCTTTCATCTCCTCACCCTTCAGCGTCCGCCCTCAGCTTCCGATATCCTCGACGATGCGGATGCCGCACTTGCCATGCCTGGCGTCAGCAGCAGGATGCAACAGCTCGTCAGATGGATGATGAATCCGGGCAGGAATGGCCGCCCGCAGTCGGTGGACTTTGTCCGGGACTTCTTGAATAATGGAATGGAGGTTGCACAGGAGGTGACCCAAATGAAGAAATCAGGGAGAAACCATCAACCCATCATGTCGCAAGACGAAGAAACATTGCTCCGTGGCGAGCAAGTTGCCAGATCACAGTCGGCAGTTAAGCGTTTGATTGATGATATGGTCTTTGTCGCTGGGGGTACTTTCCTGATGGGTGCCACGAGTGAACAAATCAGTGATGCGTTTAAAGATGAACAACCTGTACATCAAGTGACATTAGACGGCTTCTATATCTCTAAATACCAGGTGACGCAAGCCTTGTGGAAGGAAGTGATGGGCAGTAATCCTTCGTACTGGAAGGGCGACAACCTTCCGGTGGAAAGCGTGAGCTGGGACGACTGTCAGGACTTCATCCGCAAGTTGAATGCACTGACGGGCAAGAAGTTCCGCCTCCCCACAGAGACGGAATGGGAATTTGCTGCCCGGGGCGGCAACAACAGCCGAGGCTACAAGTATGCCGGCAGTAACAATATCGGTGATGTGGCTTGGTACACAGACAACAGTGGAAGCAAGACACATGTTGTGGGCACGAAATCCCCGAATGAACTGGGGCTTTACGACATGTCCGGCAATGTGTGGGAATGGTGTCAGGACTGGTATGGTTGCTACAGCAGTGCCTCCCAGACGAATCCTATAGGCGCCAGCAGTGGCTCGGGCCGCGTGCTGCGCGGCGGTAGTTGGTTATACTTCGCGAGGTACTGCCGCTCGTCGCTTCGCATCAGCGACTCGCCCGGCAGCCGTCGCAGCCGCAACGGGCTCCGCCTCGTGCTCTCCCATTTATAAAAAGATTCCTCAAAAAAATAAAAAGGAAAGGGGTCCTTTCCATACACCTGCCTCGGAGCAGTCCCCCCAAAAGGCAGGCGGAAATATAAACCGCCTGCAAAAAGGGGGACTGTTCCGACATGAAAAACATGCACGTGCTGAATGCAAAGCTTTGCTTTTCAAAAGAAAAATTAGATAACCCCTTTATATAAGACGCCCATTTTGCGTCTTTGAAGCCCTCAAAACTTGCAGGAAAGGTGTACGCATGTATATGTGCACCATGCAAAGTGCATGAAACATGAGAATGTGCACTTTCTGTAGTGCACGAAATATAATTGGACATGGGTATCCCGCTCTGGAATTTCTGTCTGATGTACTGAGCGGTGTGATTGCTTTTTCAGCTCGAACTAATTTATAGAACATCCCTCTATTTTACAGATTAGAATACCCCATATAAATGAAACAAATCGTTTTCAACCGTCGCAATGAGCTGTTGCGTGTGCCGTTGCTCCGTGCCATGTTCTACGAGGCATACGGGAACTATTGCTACGGTGTATTTCCCAACAAGCAGAAAGTGATGCTCCCCGTCGGTCTTGCCGAACTGGAGAAACTCATACGCTCTATGTCGGATGCCGGGCAGCCGGTATTCATACGCATCGGGAAACGCTTCATCGTCAACACCGAGATGATTGTGCAGGTCAACCTGTCGACGCAGAAACTCGTGCTCTCCGATTTCGACCATCCCGACCATTTTGACCTCCCCATTGCCCGCGAAGCCCTGCGGAAAATCAAGGAACTCTACGAAACCCAACAGATATGGAAATAGGCGAATCCCTCACCATAGGACGCATGGGGCAGCAGCCCCTCCACGTCACCGATGCCAGCGTCGACCCCCAGCATGCCACATTGCGGAGGGTGAACGAAACGGACTACCAGATTGAAGACCTCGGTTCCGGCAAGGGCATCTTTGTCTTCGGCATCCGCGTTAAGCGGAAGACCATCAAGGCCGACACCCCCATCTTCCTCGGAACCTACAAGACTTCTGTCAGCCGTCTGCTCTCCGACCTTTCGCAGGTCGACCTCGAAGCGGTGTGGCAACAGTACAGCCACGAACGGCAACGCTGGGACCGCTATCCCGCCATCGTCAACTCCGCACGTATGCTCACACCCGTCATCACCATGCTCCTTACGCAGGTGGTGGGGCAGAACTGGGCAGTCTCCGCCATTGTGCTTGTGGCAGTGCTGATGGTGACCATGATTGTCGGCGAAAAGGTGCTGGCGAAGAAGAATGTCGCCATGGCGGAACTCAACGCCCGTCTGCAGGCCGACTACATCTGTCCGCACTGCCAGCGTTTCCTCGGATCCGTACCCTATACCATCCTGAAGCAGAAGGGCTATTGTCCCAACTGCGGGGTGCCGTTGAAATGATGTCCCGTAATGGTGGAGTCACGAATCTTGATGTGAGGTCAGGGGCTGTTTTATGGTACACCCCAATAAAATATAAGATGATGCGACACAATCTGATGCAAAGACTCTTCCTTTGCCTTATTCTCGCGCTTTCCGCCTTTGTCTCCTCTGCCGCCCGCACCATGTATGTGGTGTCGGTAGGTATTGCGGACTATCAGTATATCAACGATCTCAGTAAGGCTGAGAACGATGCGCGGTGCTTTGCCGAACTCTACCGCACCCACACCACCCATGTCCGCCTGCTGGTGGGGAGGGAAGCCACGCACGATGCCATCCTCGCTGCCATGCGCGAGACCTATGCCCTTGCCACTGCCGACGACGTGGTGGTATTCTTCTTCAGCGGTCACGGCACTGCGGGCGGTCTCTGCCCCTACGACATGCGCCGCGACGGCAACCTCCTTGCCTACAGCGAGATGATGGCCGTCCTCCGCAGCTGTCGTGCCGGCAGCAAGCAGCTTTTCGTCGATGCCTGCTTCGCCGGGGGGCTGCGGGTGAAGTCGCACACCACGGCACAGAGCACCTTCAGCAACAGCGAAGGCGTGATGCTCTTCCTCTCCTCGCGCAACAATGAACCTTCGCGCGAAAACGCACGGGCAGCCAACGGTTATTTCACACAGCATCTTATCCGGGGACTGAAGGGTGGGGCGGATGCCGATGCCGACCGCATCGTCGAGGCGCGCGAACTCTTCGACTTCGTCAGCACCCGCGTGGCAAAGGACACACGGGACCGCCAGCATCCGGTGATGTGGGGAAAGTTCAACGACGACATGCGCGTGATGAGTTGGCGGAAGGCTCAATAATTCCAGTTATGCAGGTTATTTGGTTATCACACGGACAATCACGGATGTCCACGGATGACACGGAGAATTATATTATCACACGGACAATCACCGATGTCCACGGATGCCCCGGAGAATTATATTATCACACAGACAATCACGGAAGTCTACGGATGACACGGATATTTAAATTATCACACGGTCAATCACAGATGTCCACGGATGACACGGAAAATTAATTATCACACGGATAGTCACGGATGTCCACGGATGACACGGAAAAGTTAATGAAATACCCAAATCTTTGGTTTGCGGAAATCTGTCGTTCAGTCCTCTGCCTGTTAGCATGGCGGTACTTGACCATTCGCCCGGGGGGGTATCTTTGTAAAGAAAAATGGGCATCAGCAAGTGGAAAAGACACCGCAAAACAGTAAAATCATTGATTTTTAGTACATTTTTCTTGATTT
>SFJN01000028.1 GCA_004555055.1 Bacteroidales bacterium
GCAGCCAATCTTCGGCGAAGCCACAGCGGGCTATGTAAGTATTTGAAGAACAGAAAGATGCAATGATTGTGCAAGGTGAGAGCAGAGGCTGAGTTTACTCAGACTTTGCCGAGCCGCAGCCAATCATGGGGAAGTCCACGCAAGAGGCAAAAAACGCCCAAGCATTAGAGCACTTCTTAGAATTTTTGTAAAACTAATTTATAGAACATCCCTCAATTGCACTTGTATGCGTAGTGAACGTCTGCGAGTTCGGCATTGGCCTTGACAATCTTCTGCTTCAGTGCCTCCTTGTAGTCCGCCACACGCTTGGCCAGGTCTTCGTCGGCAAGTGCGAGCATTTCCGAAGCCAGGATGGCTGCGTTGAGGGCACCGTTCACACCGGTGGTGGCAACGGGAATTCCGGGAGGCATCTGTACGATGCTGAGCATGGCGTCAAGTCCGTCGAGCATGCCCTTGATGGGAACTCCGATGACGGGGAGGGTGGTGCTGGCGGCAATCACTCCGGGAAGTGCGGCAGCCATGCCGGCACCGGCGATGATGACCTTCAGACCGCGTGCAGCGGCATTGCGGCTGAAGTCCTCCACCTCGGCAGGAGTGCGGTGTGCGGACAGGGCGTTCATTTCGAAGGGAATGTGCATCTCGTCGAGGTATTTTGCGGCTTTTTCCATGACGGGCAGGTCGCTGGTGCTGCCCATGATGATGCTGACAATGGGTTTCATAAGTGGTATAGGCTGTGTGGTATGAATGTTTTTCATGTGGTCCATGTTGCCGCATCGCACGTTTCGACAGTCTGGGCGGTGGGGACAGCATGGCGTAACTGCATAATATGTACGGTGCAAATATACTGATTTCTTGCGGCTTTTCGCATACGTTTTCCTTCATTTTTCGCTTTCGCACGGCTGTTTCTGCGTTTTTGTCCCTCTGGAAGAGGGGGTGCACAGTTGGAAGAGGGCCACACCCCTGTGCCATATACGCGGAACATCCCCGGTATTTCCTGCTGTGCAGGTAACGGATTTTTTTTGCACACTCATCCGTTTTCGGCTTCAAAAACGCCGGGAAGGAGGTCTTACGGGCACTCGTAAACCTTCAAGAATTTTGACAACGTTCGGTGTCCCTTTTAGAGCGGAAAAAGGGGTTGTTTTGCTCGTTTTGCCATCCCGGACTGTCAAAATGTACATTCGTTGAAATTGTTTTTTCGGCGGTGAGCGGCGTTTTTTGCCGCAAAAACGCGAAAAAAGTCTGCGAAAAACAACAAAAATGCCGCATTTTCGACGAAAAACATCGGACTTCTCTGACATAAACCTCCGTACTTTTGGGGCAAAACCTCGGAACTTTCCCCCAAAGAAGTCCGATGTTTGTCGTTTTCCGGGCGGAAAACGCCGTAAAATGCCGTTGTTTCCGATTTTGCGATATTTCGGACCGAAGCAGGTCGTGGTGGCTTCCGACGGCCTTCTCGGAGCGTTATGGAGGCTGTTTTTAGCCTTTCTGACGCCTTCGGAGGGAGGCAGACGTAAAATTGCACACTCCGTCCGCTCCGGCTCTTCTCAGGGCATTTTCTCTGCTGTTTGGCAGTGGTGTGTATGAAAGAAGTCTGGGCGGGGTTGCGGTACGGGCAGAAAAAAGGCACGGCAGAACCGTATGGAGGGTTCTGCCGTGCCTGTCGGTATGGATGGAAGGGTAGGGGAGTATGTGCCGTCAGAGCACGATGACCGCTCCGCAACCGCTGGCAATGCCGATGAGGACGCCGAAGATGATTTCCCTGTAGGTATGCTGGCGCAGAATCATGCGTGCCGTGCAGACGCAGCCACAGAGAAGGATGCAGAGCGCAAGCCAGTTGATGGCGTTGAAGTTGAAAATGATGGAGAAGGCGAAGAGCATGCCGATGACACCGCCCGAGGCGGCGGCATGGGTGGAAATCTTGATCCAGTTGTTCACCACGGCGCAGATGACCTGTATGAGGAGCGCGGCAGCCACAATGGCCGAGGTGAAGTGGGGCATGTGGAACGTCTCCATGATGAAGAGGAGTGCCGAGTAGCAGATGATGCTGATGGTATAGGGCACATAGCGTCGTTCGCGACGGCTCATCTGGTGCTTGGTCCATCCGTTGATGCGCCGGTAGATGTAGATCATGATGCGCGGGAAGAGGACGGTGAAGAGATATACCAGGAGTATCATGGCAATCTTGTAACCCGGGTTCAGTGCCTTGAGATAGCTGAACATCAGGAGCACGATGAAGGCTATCGTTGGCATGTAGAAGGGTGTGAAGACCCATGATACGATGTCCGCGGCAAGCAGTATGTATCGGTTGTTCATTGTCTGGTCAGTGTCGTTTGCGGTGTTGGGCGATGGGGAACTTCATGCGTTCGCGGTATTTTGCCACTGTGCGGCGTGCCACGTTCATGCCTTCTTCCTTGAGTCGTTCGGAAATGGCCTGGTCCGAAAGCGGGGCGTGGGGGTCTTCCTCCTCAATCAGACGCCGTACGGCCATCATGGCCTGGCGCTGGGCGACGGTTTCGCCGTTGGCGCTGACGAATTCCGAGCCGAAGAAGTGCTTGAGGGGATAGGTGCCGTATTCCGTCTGTACGTATTTGGCGTTGACGGCTCTTGAAACGGTGCTGATGTCGACCTGTGCGTATTCCGCCACGTCCTGGAGTTTGAGGGGTTTCAGGAGGCTTTCGTCGTCCTCTCCGACGAAGAAGTCGTGCTGGAATCCGGCAATCCCTTCCATGACTTTTGTGAGGGTGAAGTTGCGCCGTCTGACGTTTTCGATGAAAGCCTTTGCAGCCTCCACCTTGTGGACGGCATATTCATAGGCCTCCTGTTGCTGGCGGTTGAAGGAGGGCTGGCGGCCTTCGGCCTTTGCACGCTGTACGGCACGGTCGTGTTCCTCCACGATGCGTTGGTGGGTGGCGCTCACCTTGAGGCTTGGCACGCCGCCTTTTTCAAGGGTGACGGTGATTTTACCCTCCTTTTCGACGTAGAGGTAGAAGTCGGGGATGATGGTCGGGGCGGTATGTGCGATGCTTTCGTAGAGCCCGTATCCCGGGCGCGGGTTCAGACGTCGGATGAGGTTCTGGATTTCGTGGATGGTGTCGTCGTCGACGTCGATTTCTGCCTGGATCTTGTCCCAGCGGGCGTTCGAAAGGAAGTCGAAATGGTCGCGAACCACCTTGCGTGCGAGTCGGTAGATGAGGCTGTTGGTACGCGGCGAACGGTCGTCGGGGTCGGTAAGTTGGAGGAGCATACACTCCTGCAGGTTGTGTGCCCCGATGCCACGCGGCTCGAACTCCTGGAGCATGCCGATGAGGCGGTGGAGCGTTTCGGGGGTGATGTCAATGTATTCCTGGAATGCCAGTTCGTCGATGAGGGTTTCGTCCGACTTTGCAAGGTATCCCCTTTCGTCGAGCGAGCCGACGATGTATGTCATGGCGGCTTTTTCCTCCTCGTTGAGCGAGAGTTCGCCGATTTGCTGCAGCAGGCTGTCGTAGCTTGTGCCACCGTCGTCGCCGATTTCCATGGCAGGCTTGTCGCTGTCGTACTGCCTTGCGGCAAAACCTTGGCGGACATCGTTGTTGTAGCGTTGGCGCATGTCCTCGGGAACCTGGTCAATGGTGATGAAGTTGCTGTAGTCCTCCTCGCTGGTGTGGCTGTTGCGGACGGTGAAATCCTCGTTGCCGCTGTAGTCGCCGAGTGAGTCGCGGACACCGTCATAGAGGTTTGAGGTGTCTGCGTCGCCGGTGTTCCGCTCAAGGGCTTCGTTGCTCTCAAGTTCGTTCTTCACGTGTTCCTCAAAGTCGGGAAGCGGCATTTCCATGATGTTCGATAGCATCACCTGTGCGGCATTGACGGTCTGCACCATCTTCTGCTGCATTTCTTGTGATAATGATGTCGTGTTGCTCATGATGCGAGGGGGCTGGAATTTTGGCTGCAAAGGTAGCAAGTTTTTTTTGCTTTGTCGTGTGCTCCTCAGAGTTTTTTCCATTTCTTTCCGGTTTTTGGAGAAAATGTGCAAGAGTGCTTGCCCGGTGCATGTGGATGAATGGCGGTGGGGGTTCGTTATAGGCATCAAAAAAGGCACAGAGAAAAGGATTTCTCTGTGCCGGTGTATGGTGGTAATTCCGTCTGAATGTGGGTCATGACGGGCATCGCCGTCTTATGGTTCCTCCATATTCTGCGTAGCGCTGACGCTGCTGTCGGAGGAATATCCGTAGCGGACGTTGTAGAGTATGCCGTGCTGTACGTCGCTGACCCGGCGGACTTCGTGGCTGAAGGTCTCTCCGTCGAGGTTGGTGGCCTGGAATGTGTAGGTGAATCCCCCGTCCTCCGTGCTGAAGTAGGCTTTTTCACCTTCGTTGAGCTGCAGTGTGCGGCTGCCGCTGGTGAGTGTGAAGGTGTAGGAGGTGAAGAGGGTGTTGAAGAGTTCCGGCAGGGTCAGTGTGGCGGCATAGTTCGTCATGGGCACCTGCAGGGTGCAGTATGCCGTTTCGTCCTCTCCGGCGCACACTTCGGTCTCGGCATAGTAGCATGCCTCGCCGCGTCCGTTGTTGGCCGTAGCCCAGTTGTCCTGGTTGTCGGAATAGGCCACCACGGTGTAGGTGACACCCGGCTCGAGGTCAATCTTCGAAGGCACGTTCCCGGCGGCGAAATCTTTGTAGACCGTACCATCGGAATAGAGCATTTTCACTGCCAGTCCGGCATCTACCGCCCTCGCTGCCATCTGTGGCACGTTGCCGCGCACCACATCGAGTGCAAGTGTGGCGCGGCCGCTACCCGTCGTATCGTCCACATCCTGCGAACAGGCGCAGAAGAGGCAGAGGATAACGGGTAAAAGAAGGAGGAGTGTCTTTTTCATTTGCCGTAGTAGTATGAGAGTGAATAGATGCGCGAGCAGGTCTGTCCGGAGCCGTAACTGTTGTTGGCTTTGGCCTGTGTGGCGTTGGCGCTGAGGGTGAAGTAGGCCGTATCTTCGTAGTAGTGGTCCTTGCTGTTGAACGCACCGCCCGACGACTTCTGGCTGAAGTAGGTGTCGTTGCCAAGCGAAAGCGAAAGGGTGGTAGCAACCGTGGCACCATGCGACATGACATCGTAGGGAGCCTCAATCTTTACGCCTGCAGGGATGGCGAACTTGTCGCAGGTGATGTATTGGGGTTGTGACGTGGTATTCTGTCCCAGGCGTACGCAGTCCTTGTTATTGTAGTTACCGTTCCAGTTGTGGGTTCCACTGACGGCCCAGTCTCCTTCGGTAGGCGGTGTCCAACTTGCCGGCAGGCCGGTGATGTAGAGGTCTTTGGCAGCCGTTGCGGTGGTCTGGTCGAAAGTGACGGATGCGCTGAGGGTGTAGGGGGTAAACGAGGGGGCGAGCCCCGTCTGGTCGGCATATTCCATCTCATTGTCATCGAATGCCCCGTTGATGGTACTGTCGTTCAGCTTTACGGTAAGGGAACGTGAATAGCGGCTGTTGAGGATGAGGTCGCGGGAAATGTTCACCTTTACCTGGGGACTATAGACGGTGTAGGCATCGCAGGCGTTGGCTGCATCCACCTCGTTTGCCAGATATTTGCTGTACGAGGTGTAGGCTTCGGTTGTAACCTTGATGTCAGGACTTCCGACAAGGACACTTGCCGTCTTGGTCTGCTGCATGGTACCATCCACCATCACATAGTATGTGGCGGTGTAGGTGCCTGTGGGGACGTAGGGCCAGCCTTCCGCATTGTCGGTGCCCCGCGATTTAAGAGCCCCGGTGCCCTCAACGGTGCGTACGGCATTGCCCGATGCATCAGTGAGGACGGCCTTCCACGTCATGTCGGGGTAGGCATTGTTGAAGGTGATGTCGGTGCCGGTGAGCAGACCTTGGGCATTGTAGACATGGCTGGCGGTGGCCACCGGTGTGGGCAGCCAGTCAAGTGGAATGGTTCCTGCTACGGTAGCCTCTACAAGTTCCACCTTGCTGATTTCGACTGCGGTGACGCACTCGGGGTCGGGCAGTGAGAGTGTGACGATGGCATGGTCGGCGGCCTGGAAGACACTGGGGAAACCGGTGCCCGAGGGGTCGAGCGTGGTGCTTACCACACGGTCGTTGCCACGAAGTGTGCCGGTGAATGCCAATCGGATGCTGCTTCCTGCGGGGAAGTATACGCTCCGTCCGGGCTGGATGCTGGTGATGCTGGCAGCCTTGTCGCCGTTCCACACCTGCAGGGCAAAGTGCTTGTAGAACTTTTCGAAGCGGGCACGTTCCGCCTCGTCGCGTCCGAAGCGTACGGACACCAGCGCATTGGACACCTTGCAGGCGATGCTGGCCTCCGTTACTCCCTCGCTGGCAACCTCTGCACTTGCGGAACCCGTGTAGTAAGGTGCGTCGTATCCGATGGCGGGGTTGTCGCCGCAGAGCGCCTCTACGGTGTAGGAGCCGGCAGCCAGATGGATGTCGGCGGTGGAGTAGGGCTTGCTGTACACCCGGCGCCCATCGGTATCGGTGATGTTGATTCTGAAGTTTTCGAGTGCCGGTGCTCCAAGTTCCGAGGGCGTGCTGCGGGTCTGGACGGCATCTGAAACGTCGGCAAGGGCCACACGCAGGGTGCCTTCCTCAGCTGTCCATCCAGCCTCGTCGCTGCACGATGCTAAAAGCATGGCGGCAAGGAGGCTCAGAAGCATATGGAGCGGTGATGTTTTTACCATGATGTTCGGTGAGAATGCTGTTCTTGGAATGGGGTTTGTTTTGTAGCGGAATCAGGGAGTTTTCCTCCCGTCCGCTCATTCATAGAGCAACCGGATGTTGTCGAGCTGCAGGAGGGTTTCGTCACCGCCGATGAAGTAGTCGCCGTACTTGCTGCTCGAGGCCACGATGACAATGTACTTCGGCGTGCGGTCGGTGTGGCGATAGTCAAGCGTAAGGGTCTCGGTGGTCCACTTTTCCACATTATCGCCCTGTGTGAGCTGGGCGTAGGCGATGACGTTGTCGCTGCGGGGGTTGAAGAGCTTCAGCTCGCTGGGGCGGGTGCGGAGGATGATGGGATAGGTGTTGTCGTTGTACTGCTCCTCGTCCTGGTCGCCGATGAGGGCAACGTAGATTTGGCAGGAGTCGGGCTTTCCGCGCAGTCCGTCATAGAGTTCGCGGGTAAGGTACTTGCCGTAGTTCTCGTCCCATTTGCCTCCACCGCGGTTGACGATGGAACTCTTGAACTTGTAGTCGAACTGCATCTTGGTGGGGAAACTTTCGAAGGGACGTCCGAAGGCGAGAATGCCGTTCGTACCGTCGGTCTTCAGGTAGGAACCGTTGAAGATGTTTCCGGCAGCGAACTTGATGACGATGAATTTCGACTGAAGATTGGCATATACCCGTCCGTCTTCCGTTCCGAAGGTGCTGTTGCTGGCGCCCACGGTGGTGGCACCCTTGTTGCCGGTGTCCCAGTAGGGTTCGCTCCCTTCGCCCCAAGGCTGGTAGAGGGCCTGCAGACCGCTGCCGTTGATGCTCCAATCATCGAAGCTGGCATTGGGAACCTGCAGGGCTTCGGCGGTGCGGAACGTCTGTACGGCCGAGGTCTGTCCGCCGGCCTTTACACGGCATTCGTACTCCGTACCGGGAAGCAGACCGGTGATGACGGCCTTGTATTCTACACTGCCTGCCTCGACCTGGCTGCCGGGCAGGGTGCTCCATTCCTGGTTGCCCTTGCTGCGGTATTCGACAACGGGTGTACTGCCGTTCTGCATCTGACCATTCACATACGCCTTTGTGGCATGCGGGAATACGCTTGCGGAAACGGTGGCGGTGGCGTCGGCATGGTAGACGAAGACGTTCCATTGTTCCACGGCATCGCTGACCTTGGTTTGTACGGTGAATTCGCGACGGAAGCTGAAGTCCAGTTCCTGTCCCGTGGGGTCGGGCTCCACTGTTCCGTGGGGACCACCAAGGGTGAATTTCTCCACCACCACCTTTCTGAGGTCCTGTTCGGGGAGGACATAGGCCACGACGTTGCAGTTCACGGGGTCGATGACGGCTTTTCCCACCTGGTTCTGCAGCACCACCTCGCGCTTGACAACCTGTTGCACGCGGAGTGTCCAGCGGTAGTCCTGATAGGTGGAGAGGACGATGGTGACGGGCGAGGTGAAGTCGAGGACGGGTTTGCCGCTGTTGGAGTCGGCAAACTTCGATAGGGGTACCAGTCCCTGCGGGGTTTCCACGCTGATGCTGGCACTGTGGCTGACTTGAAGGGTGTTGATGTTGAGGCGGTCGAGCTGTACAAGGTCGTCGACATAGACGTCGACGGTACGCTTCTCCTTGTCGATGACGGCATCGGCATATCCTGTGCCGTCGGCATCGCACTGGCCGTCGACGGTGAATGCCGTCACCTCGGCCTTCACGAGCGGCAGGGGTAGGTCGTCAACCACGGCGCACGAGGCGAGCAGGAAAAGTCCGGCAAGCAGGGTGGAGAACAGAAGTTTACAGTGCTTTGGCGTCATAGATAGAATGTCATACCGATGTTGATACTGAAGAGATTGAAGCGGAAGTTGGCGCCTCCGTTCTTGCTCTTTCCGTATTCGTATTCAGTAGAGTCGGGGTGGATGTTTTTGTAGTTGCTCCAGTTGTAGTCGATACCGAGCACACCGATGGAGGCTTCGATGGCGGCGTAGTCGTTGATGAAGGCGCAGACACCGGGAGTGAATCCCAGACGTACGGTGTGGACCTTTTCGTAAGTGCCGTCGAAAGTGTTGATGCCTGCGGCTTCGTCGCGGCGTCCGGTGCTGTTCTTGCCGTTGGCCTGCGAATAGGCGGCCTGCACTTCGCTGAAGAATCCCATGATCTTGCTGCCGAAGAGCGACATGTAGGTGCGGACGAAGAAGATGCCGGTGTGGCGGTGCTCGAGGTAATAGAGGTCGTCGAGGGCGATGTTGAAGTCCTCGCCGAGGTTGAGGTCAAGGTTTCCGAGGAAGAAATAGTTGCGGTTGTAGTTGTAACGTCCGCCGATGGCCACGTTGTTGGCGATGAAATAACCGAAACCCGGCGAAACGCTGAAGGTATGTCCGTCGATGTCGAGGTCCTTCAGCACCAGCAGGTTCTGGTTTTCGTTCTCCCATGCGCGGTAGTTGACGGTGGCACCCATCATCCAGATGCCTTTCGGCACGAAGACGGTTTTGGAGATGTCGCGGTCGATGCGCTGGATGTGGCGCTTCGTCTTCATATTTTCCTGGTACTTTGTCAGTACCGGATGCAGATTGTCAGAGTCCTTTTCCTGGGCTTCTGCGAGTTGTGCGACAGGCGTCACTGTGATGCTGTCGCTATATTGGGCTAATGCCGCCGCCGGCATAAGAGCCAGCAGCAGCATCAGCGCAATATTCTTGTGGAATATTGTTTTCATTCAGTGGTCTTTTCCCTGTTTATTCTGCAGGCACACCGTATTCGAGCGAGAAGTTGTCGAGTTTCAGGTTCGATGTGTCGCTACCGTAGAAGTAGTCACCCCAGCGGCTCGAAGAGCATACGATGAGCAGGTGTGTAGGCTTCGCCGTCGTGGAGTGGAAGGTGAGAGGAATGTTGAATTCCTTCCAGTTGCTGTCGGTAGTGTTCTGCATCAGTTCTCCGTAGGCAATCACGCGGGGGTCGTTCTCCCAGTCGATTTCAGTGCTCATTTCGTAACCGTCGTTATTGCTGGCGTTTGCTACAAGAAGCTGCTCGGTTAGAAGAGCACAGAAAATCTGGCAGTGGTCTTTATTGCCTGATGCGGGTGCTCCTGTGGGTTGACTACCGCGGTTGATGCTTCCTGGAGTGTACTTCATATATCCCTTCAGAGCGGTAGGACGTGAGGTGAAGGGAACGCCCCATTTGAGTTTGGCTCCCTTTGTTCCTATGAGACCGTCCAGTTCTCCTGTAAAGAGGCTTGCTGCGGCAAACTTAATGACTACATACATGGATTGGAGGTTGGCAGAAGTGCCTTCGTAGGCTCCATTCGTGATACCTGTAGTGACATTGTAGTTCTCGCCCATTGCTCCGGCAGAACCTGCGTTGCTGGAATCCCAGTATTTTTCTCCTTGAGCGTTGGGATACCAAATAGCACCGTCCTTGTACCAGTTCTCAAATCCTGCGTTTTCGAGTGCGGTCTGTGCTTCGGTGGTGAATTTCACCTCGTCGCTGTTGACAATGGTCTCGCCATCGTTGTAAGCCAGACGGTAAGCATAGGCGGTATTGGGCGTCAGTCCGGTGAGGCGGTAGGTATACTTGTCGTTTTCGCCCTTGGTGAGGTTGCCGACGGGGACATCGGTCCAGGTGCTTTCGCTGGTGTTTCTCCACTGGAGGTTGAGGCTTTCTTCCTTGAAAGAGGAGGTCTTTGCGGTCACTTCTACGCTAAGGTCGGCAAAATTGCTCCAGGCATTGGCCTTGTTGGCCTGCAGTGCGATGGAACTCTTGCGAGGTACGGAGATGTTGTAAGTATAGGACTGTGTGGCATCGTCAACAGTGACGGTGATGCCACCAATCGAACCGCTGTCGGCAAGCTTGTAGTTGACGATGATGTGGTCGCGTGCCTTCACATCGGTAATCTCCTTGTGCATGGTGAACGAGTTGTCGTCCTTGTTGGTCAGCGTAAGGTCGAAGTCGAGTGCAGCTACGGGGAAGTAGGCCGAAGCCGTGGTAGTGAGGCCGAAACTCCGAACGGCAACACCCTCAATGGCAGAGGTTACCACGCAGTTGGCGCGCTTGAAGTGGTTGTTGATATTCTCGTCGTAGTTGACGGTTACCTTCACGTTGGCCTGTGTAAGGGTGAGGTTGGCACGTGTAAGGGTCTTTGCACTGACGGTGGCGGTGGTGCTTCCGGCGTAGTAGGGAGTGTCGAATCCGGAGTCGGAACCGTCCCATCCGGCAGAGCTTCCGCTGATGGTGTAGGTGCCGGGTTCGAGGACGATGTTACCCTTGAAGTTTTCGTCGTTGGCGGCATCGCTGGTCTCGAGCACTACGGTGCCGTCGCTCTTCATAATCTTTACGGCGATGGTCTTGGGGTCGTAGCCCGAAGGTGCAGAGGTGACGGCGCGGCTGTTGTTGTGGGTGGAAACGAGGGTCGTCAGGTCGAGCTTGAGGTAACCCGTTTCCTTACCGAAGTCGTCGTTGTCGCTGGCACACGATGCAGTAAAGAGCGTGATGCAGAGCAGCGACAAAAGGGAAAATATGTGTTTCATGTGGAGGTGTCTTCTTTTGAAATCGTTCAACATGTGGTCTTTTGCCGTTTACTCTGTAATGGTAATCTTGAGCTGGCCATTCTTCGCATTGCCATTCATGTCGGTGACGGTGAGGTTGAAGGTATGTATACCTGTAAGTACTTTGAGGAATCCGAAGAAGTTACCGATGGGGAAGGTGTATTCTGTATCGCCTTCGTTAGGAACATCAAGGGGCTGTCCGAGGGAGGCAAAGAGTGCCACGACATTCTGGTTACCGACGATTTCAGCACCGTTGATGAAGTCAACATCATACTGGTCGCCCAAATCTCCGAGAGAGCTGTTCATATCTGAGCTGGTAGATGCGATGCTGACGATGATGCTCTTCAGACCGTTTTGGGCAGCGATGTAGGTGTCGCCGATGCTGGGGTCTGCGGGTGTGGTAAATGCAGGATAGCTGATATCCGCAGGCAGGTTGAGTGTGATTCCGGTCTCGTCATCGCCACCGGGGTTGGGATCTTCGCCGCCGGTGCCGCCGCCTTCATTGAATCCGGGCTTGTCAACTACCTCAATGTCAACGGTTTCGTTCGTTTCCGTGAAGGTGACATTGGCGTTGATGGTGATGGAGGTGATGTTGCCTTCGGTCGATTCGGTAGGATTGAAGTTGAGGGTGATGGCATCACCGCCTCCGAAATTCTGACGGTCGTCGTCGTAGCTTTCGGAAGCCTGGTCCTTGGTGAGGATATAGCTTGAGGCAATGGATGCACCGGTGGTGGTGACACCGCGGAAGTTCACCTTGAGGCTTTCCACACCCCCTTCGCCAAAGTACCAATAGGTGCTGTTGGATGTGCTGCTGTTGGTGAAGGAAAGTGCCGTTTCACTACCGTCGTTGACGGTGATTTCCCATGTAGAGAACACGTTGCGGAACTCATCGCTGTAGTTGACGGTAATCTTGCTGTTCTGCATCTTGCAGAGCACATTGACCTGCGAGGTGATATCCTTGAGGATTTCCACATCCTGAACGCCCTTGTAATAGGGTGCAGCCATCTTCTTGCTGATGGAACCGGGAGTGTGGGATTCCACGTTGTAGTTGCCCACTTCGAGGGTGACGTTTGCGGGCACGTCAGCTACGGTGTTGTAGCTGGCAACCTGTGTTCCGGCAGCATTGTAGATGATGACAGGGAAGTCGGTGACTTCGGAGGTGGCTCTTGCCTGGGGCTTTGCGATGTCGACGGCAAGCTGCATCTTTCCCGTCTGTTCCATCGCGTCGAAGGCATCCTCGTTGCAGCACGAGGAAAGTGCGGCTATGGCGATTGCTCCTGCGAGGAGTGTATTCTGTAATTTCATATTATATTATAGAGATGTGAGAGTGGTAAGGAGAAAAATGTTTTCTGTCAGTCATCAAATCCAAGTCACGGGCACTTCCCAGGTGTATTCCTTGTCGTTGGTGCTTTCGTCGATGGTGATGGTGATGCTCAGCGCACCCTCGGTGGTGGGGTTGTAGTTGGGACGCACTGTAAGCTTGTGGGCCTTGTTGCGCTGGAGCTGGAAGGAGCCCGTCACGCTGGCCTGCTTGGAGGTGTTTCCGTTGGCGTCGCTGTGCATATAGTCGTCCTTGGCGGTGAGGCTGATGGTGTAGGTTACCGTTTCGCCGTTCTCGCTGAGTGCTACATACCAGGGTTCGGTGTCGTCCTTAGCCCATGCGCAGGTGCTGCTGCCCATGGCCTTGGTGCCGCCGAAGCTGACGCTGTAGTCGTCGAAATAGGTAGCCATTTCGCTGTCGAAGGCTACGGAAAGCTTGCCGCAGGTGGGCGATACGTTGACATTCACCTTCTTCTCCTCCTTGGCCTGGATGCTGAAGGTGTTGGAACCGCTGCAGAGGAACTCGTTGCGCGAGAAGGCGCGTTCGGTACCATAAGAAGCCTCTACGCGGTAGGTGCCGATTTCGAGTGTCTTGGGCAGATAGTCGCTCAGGTCGTTATAGTTGCATTCGAAAAGCACGTTGTCGTTGCTGGTGTTGACAAGACGCACGGTATAGTTTGCAGCATTCTTATAGGTTTCCTCGTTGAGGGCGCGGCTGTCGCGTGAGAGGGCGAACTCGGTTTCGTTGGTGAGGTCGATGGAGAGTGTGCCATACTGCTTGGAGGCAGGCAACTCAAACTCACGGTCGTCCGATGCGCATGAGTAGAAGAGGGCGGGGGCGATGCCCATGCTCATGCAGAGAATCAGTTGTTTTGCTTTCATTTGTATCAAGTTGATATTCGTTTTTTATTCGTGAAACAGGTTTGGAATGGTGGAAAGTGCGGCATTTGACGCCTCCTTAGAGGAAAAGAAAAATCGGCAAAAAAAGCGCACAATTTCCAAAAACCTGTGCAAAAGTACGAAGAATACCCCCTTAAGACCGAAAAAATGCGGTAAAAACTTCCTAAATTTCCCAAAAGTTTCGGTATTTACCAATAATTTACAAGTTTGTATATCAAAGGTTTTTGTTTCGCATGGCAAAAAAGGAGGTCCTGCAATGCGCCGCATTTGACGCCTTGCAGGACCTCCGAAGGAGTAAAAAAGAGGTGTTCCGGCAGAGATGGCCGGGGTATTGGAATCCGGGAAAGCAGGCTTCCCCTGTCAGTGTGCTTCGAGCCAGTTCGTTCCGGTGCCGCATTCCGCGATAAGGGGTACCGACATCCGGTATGCACGCTCCATTTCGGAGGTGACAATCTGCCGCATACGGTCGAGCTCTTCAGGAATGACCGAGAAGTTGAGTTCGTCGTGTACCTGCAGCATCATCACGCTCTTCAGTCCTTCCTCGCGCATCCTCCGGTCGATGGCCACCATGGCGAGTTTGATGATGTCGGCGGCTGTGCCTTGGATGGGTGCGTTTACGGCATTCCGTTCGGCATATCCACGTACGGTGGCGTTTCGGCTGTTGATGTCCGGAAGGTATCTGCGTCGTCCGAATTCGGTGACGATATACCCTTTTTCGCGTGCCTTCTCCACACATTTGGCCATGTAGGTCTTTACTTGCGGATAGGTTTCGAAATATCTGTCAATCAGTTCCTTTGCCTCGCTTCGGCTTACTTCCATCCTTTCGGCAAGTCCGAAGGCCGAGATGCCGTAGATGATGCCGAAATTCGCCGTCTTTGCCTTCCGCCGTTCGTCGCGCGAAATCTCCTCGACAGGCTTCTTGAAGATGCGTGCTGCCGTGGCGGCGTGGATGTCTGCACCGGCGTTGAAGTCGTCGATCATCTTTTTGTCGCCGCTCAGATGCGCCATGATGCGTAGTTCGATCTGGGAGTAGTCGGCACTGAGGAACACGCATCCCTCTTCGGGGACGAAGACCCTGCGGATTTCCTTGCCGTCGTCGCCACGGACGGGGATGTTCTGGAGGTTCGGGTTGCTCGAACTCAGTCGTCCGGTGGCCGTGACGGCCTGGTTGAAGGAGGTGTGGATGTGTCCGGTCGAAGGCTTGACCAGCTTTGGAAGTGCCTCGATGTAGGTGGAGAGGAGTTTCTTGAGGGCGCGGTGACGGAGGATGAGGTCGACAATGGGATGCTTGGTTCGAAGACCTTCGAGGACTTCTTCCGAGGTAGAGTATTGTCCGGTCTTCGTCTTCTTTGCCTTGTCGCTGATACGTAGTTTTTCGAAGAGAACGGCTCCCACCTGCCGCGGGCTGGTGAGCAGGAATTCCTCACCGGCAAGCTCATAGATCTGCTGTTCCAGTTCCTCCATGCGCGTGCGGAACTGGTTGCCGGTCTCGTTCAGTGCCTCTTCGTTGATGCGCACGCCATGTTGTTCCATGCGTGCGAGTACGGGCATGAGTGGCATTTCGATTTCCTCGAAGACGGATGTCACGCCCGTTTTCTTCATCTCGTGTTTTAGCGGTTCCATGAGGCGGAGTGCGATGTCGGCATCTTCACATGCATAGTCGCGGATGTCTTCCGGCGGCAGGTCGCGCATGTTCTTCTGTCCCTTCCCGGCTTTGCCTATCAGTTCTTCGATGTGTATGGTGCGATAGTGGAGGTAAGTTTCGGCAAGGATGTCGAGATTGTGGTGAAGTTCGGGTTGGATGACGTAGTGTGCGAGCATGGTGTCAAAAAATGGACCATTTACGTCAATGCCATATTTTGACATCACTGTGATGTCGTACTTCAGATTCTGTCCGACTTTCAGAATTTTCGGATTTTCCAGAGCCGCCTTGAAAATCGTTGCCATGCGGTGGGCTTTTTCGGTTTCACGTGGAACAGCCACGTACCACGCCTTTCCGGGAGCCGTTGCAAAGCTCATTCCCACCAATTCTGCGTCAATGGGGTCGACAGAGGTCGTTTCCGTGTCAAACGCGAAAAAATCCTTTGTCATCAAAATTCTAGAAAATTCGAGTGCATCCTGTTCATTATCAATAAGATTGTACTCTACTTCCCCCCTCTTAAACGCCTCGAGAAGGCCATCGGAATCCATCGCCTGGGCATCTGCCGGCAAATATTCGATTCTCGGAGCCTCATTTTCTTCCGTTTCGTAAAGTCCAGCAAACAAATCGCCCTCCATGGGTTCTTCCGTCTTTTTCCGTCCTTTTCGGGGTGGGGTAGCGTCGTCGGGAGCCGAACCCTGGAGTTTGGCGACGAGATTGCGGAATTCCAGTTGCGTGAAGATTTCCACCAGACGTTCGGTCTGTCGTGGTGCGGGGGTGAGGCTTTCGAAGTTGAGGTGCTCACCGTCGGGCATCAGGCAGCCCGCCTCCTGCAGGGGGACGTCGGTCTTGATGGTGGCGAGGAATTTCGAGAAGCGGATCTTTTCGGCGTTCTCCATGAGTTTCCGTCCGATGGCTCCTTTGATGCCAGGCGCAGCTTCGAGGAGAGCCTCGATGCTCTTGTACTCGGTGAGGAGTTTGATAGCCGTCTTTTCGCCCACCCCCGGACAGCCTGGGATATTGTCGGCGGCATCGCCCATCAGTCCGAGCATGTCGATTACCTGTTCCGTACGTTCAAGACCGTATTTGGCGCACACCTCTTCGGGACCCAGATGTTCCATGCCCTTCGCTCCGTTTCCCGGCCGACACATGGTGACGCCAGGGCGAACGAGCTGGGCATAGTCCTTGTCAGGTGTAATCATTTTCACTTCCACACCCTCTTCGGCGGCCATGATTGCTAGGGTGCCGATGACGTCGTCGGCCTCAAAGCCCGGGACTTCGATAACGGGAATGCCGTAGGCATTGATGATATCCTTGATATATGGTACCGCCCGTTTGATGTCTTCCGGTGTTGCTTCGCGCTGAGCCTTGTATTCGGGATACGCCTCGTGGCGGAAAGTTCCGCCGGCAGGGTCGAAAGCCACGGCTGCATAGTCCGGGTTGAAGGTGCGGAGGATGTCGTCGAGGGTATTGACGAAACCGAATACTGCCGAGGTGTTTTCACCCTTTGAATTCACGCGCGGGTTGCGTATAAAGGCATAGTATGCGCGGAAAATCAGGGCATAAGCATCTAAGAGTACAAGTTTTTTCATTTTTTTCGTGATGTTTTGCCGTCAAAGATACGAAAAGATGGCCATATGTACGGGAAAAATTCGTAATTTTGCGCCTTGAATAGCCTATGAAGTCCCAATTATTAGAAATACGACGTCCGATAGAGTCTGAGTTGGCACGCTATGCCACGCTCTTCGAGAAGGTGCTTAGCCATAAAGAGAGCTTTATGGACAAGCCGTTGTCGCATGTCCGTGCCAAGAAGGGCAAGTTGATGCGTCCCATCCTCGTCCTGCTTATGGCTAAAGAATGGGGCGAGGTAGGTGAGACAGCGCTGCACAGCGCCGTTACGCTCGAACTTCTGCACACCGCATCCCTTGTTCACGATGATGTGGTGGACGAAAGCAACGAGCGTCGTGGCCAGCCCAGCCTCCACAAGGTCTATGACAACAAGGTGGCAGTGCTGCTTGGCGACTATATGCTTGCCCTTTCGCTCCATCAGGCTGCCTTGACACAGCAGGTTGAAATCGTGGAAGAGGTGGCAAAACTCGGAGCTACGCTTTCGGAAGGCGAGATTCTGCAGTTGGCAAATGTGGAGCGTGAAGAACTTAGTGAGGAGGCTTATTTTGCCATTATCCGCAACAAGACGTCGGCACTTTTTTCCGCCTGTGGAAAACTTGGCGCTATGGCCCAGCATGCCGATGGTGAATACTGCCGGAAGGCGGCTAAATTCGGTGAAATCGTCGGTCTGTGTTTCCAAATCCGTGACGATATTTTTGACTATTTTGACGATGCCAGCATCGGGAAGCCTCGCGGAAACGATATGCGTGAGGGCAAACTGACGCTTCCTGTCATCTATGCCATCAACCATAGCGGTGACGTTGCTGCGCGCGAACTTGCACTCAAGGTGAAGCGTTTTGAGGCTGCAGCCGAAGACATTGCACAACTTATTGAGTTCACCAAGGAAAACGGCGGTATTGAATATGCCCGTCAGACGATGGAAAGTCTGCGCGCAGAGGCTGTGAACCTTGTCAGCGGTTTCCGCAATGCGGATGTCCGTCAGGCTCTTGAGCAGTATATCGACTTCGTAATCGGACGTGATTTCTGAGTTGCATGCCATTTGCACCCATTCAGTAAGCAATAAACTGACACCGGTATTTTCCCTAATTTGGGCAAATACCGGTGTCTTGTCTTTGTGCTTCGGGCGGTAGTATCTCGCCGTTTTCTCTCGCTTTATATCTTCAAGCGGGGCACGTTTCAGATGTCTTCCGAGTCATTTTTTCAGCGCTGTCTTGTGTGTCTGTTTTCGCTGAAGGATGTTTCCTAAATTGTAGTGTTACAATCGGTTACGAAAATCAAGCGAATGGAGTAATGTCCTCGCCTGTTACAGCCCTTGCCAGCAGGTTGGCCAGTCGGCTGGTTCCGATGCGGAACAGTCCTTTACCGATGTATTCCTCGCCCAGGATCTCGGCTACAATGGTGTAATAGTCCACCGCTTCGTCCACGGTTTTGATGCCTCCGGCAGCCTTGAAACCTACCCATCGGCCCGTCCGGTCGTGGTATTCCTTGATGGCCCGGCACATGGTGTAGGCAGCCTCCGGAGTAGCGGCTACCGAAACCTTTCCTGTGGAGGTTTTGATAAAGTCGGCGCCGGCATACATGGCCAGGATGCTCGCACGCTTTATCTGGTAGGCTGTTTTCAGTTCGCCTGTTTCGAGGATGACCTTCAGTGGGTGTTCGCCGCAAATGGCTTTCATCTCTTCTATTTCGTCGGTGCAGGTTTCGAAGTCCTCGCTCAGGAATGCGCCTACACTGAGCACCATATCTATCTCGTCGGCTCCGTCCTTCAGTGCGAGGGCGGTTTCGATGGTCTTCACCTCGAGGAAAGTCTGGCTGCTGGGGAATCCTCCGCTGACACATGCCACACGCACACCGTCAGCTTCGAGAGTGTTGCTCACAATGGAGGCAAAGTTGGGGTAAACACAGATGGTGGCAAGGGGAGGAAGGTCGGGATATTCGTTGCTCCAGCGGTTCACTTTTTCGGTAAAACGCATCACGCTTTCCTGACTGTCGGTGACGGTGAGGGTGGTCAGTTCGACGGTTCCCAACAGTTTCTGCAACACCTCAGGAGTGTTGTAGTAGGCGCGGTGCTCGTTGATGAGAGCCGTTACGGCCTCGTGTACCTGCATGTCGCTCATAGTCAGGTCGTAAAGGTCGAAAGCCTCGTAGTATTTATTTTTCTCTTCCATATTGTATTTGATGTTTTTGCATCGGATAGGGTAGTGTGGTGAACCCTTTGCAAAGCGTCTGTTAAAGGTTTTTCCGACGATTGTATGAAGCGGTTCTGTCCGAAATGGAATTCTCCTGCCGAAGTTTATTCTTTGTTTTTCGAATCGATGATGATGGTTACAGGTCCGTCATTGACAAGTTCCACCTGCATGTCTGCTCCGAATTCCCCTGTTGGGACAGGGCGTTGCAAGGTTTCTGAGAGCATGGCGACGAAGCGTTCGTATAGGGGGATGGCGATTTCGGGACCTGCAGCTTTTATATAGCTTGGCCGGTTTCCCTTTTTTGTGCTTGCAAACAGTGTGAACTGACTGACTACCAGTATGTTTCCACCATGGTCGAGAATGCTGAGGTTCATCACACCATCTGCATCGTCGAAGATGCGGAGGTTGCAGATTTTCTTCACCATCCATTCCAGGTCTGCCTCCGTATCTTCGGGGTGTACACCCACAAGGCAGAGTATTCCATGTCCGATTTCGCCTTTTTTTTCTCCGCTGATACTTACGCTTGCATGGCTTACGCGCTGAAGTACAGTACGCATTTTTTTGATTTATTAAGAATATAAGGTGATTATTGCAAGGTTGAATTTGTGCAAAGTTACGGATTTTATGCTTTTGCCGTGGGTGGAATCCCATAGTTTTTTGTAAATTTGTCCACAAAATTCTAAAATCAAAAGAGATATGTTTATGAATGTATTTCGGAAGACCCTTTTTCTGCTCC
>SFJN01000205.1 GCA_004555055.1 Bacteroidales bacterium
AAAAGCCCTCCACAACGGCGGAGGGAGGCCGTCATGCCTGCATTGTGGCCATAGGCCCAAACAAGAAAAACAAAGCAAAAACAGGCGGCAACCATTGGGCAAGCGGGAAATATAGAACCGACCTTAAGACCATGCTCAATTGTCGTCCCACCCCGAGTCGTCCTGCGAGAAGTCGGACTCCTGCGATTCTTTCGCATTGATTACAGGACTGTCCCCGTCCGGGTCCGTCTTGCCTGTTCTTAGGCTCACCCAGTCCATAAAGGAAGCGGGTTCGATATCGACCACCATGATGCTTGCTTCGGAGCAAGACGGAGCCGGAAAAGAAACAAGGTGCATAGCCCTTGCATCACAGCAAGGGTTTTATTTGTTTTTGTCAAAATAACAAATGTGAATCTCCGCTCGTAACTCTTCTCTTACCTTTCGACCGGCATTCGAATAGTTACTGGCTACCAACCAATTATTGGCGGCAAAGTTTGCCCATTCGCCAACGTATCATTACCTTTGCAGCAGACAAGTGGAAGGCACGGCGTCCCCCGCCGCGCAAGAACGCGCGGCGGGGAAGCCTCGCCTCCTGCCACAACGGTTTAGCTATATAGTAAGGAAACAAAACAAACATATCATGCAGATACTCATAGGTTGTGCCAAGGACATGACGACGACGGGCGTTGCCGTCCGTCCCCTCTCCACGCCCCAATACCTCAACGAGGCGCGCCACCATGCGCTGCAGATGATGGGCTTCGACAAGGAGACCCTGCAGAAGATACTGGGCATAAGCGACAAGCTGGCCGACGAGGTTTACCGCCGCTACCAGACTTTCCTCGATGAGGACAACAAGCCCTTGGCCGCCATCGCGGCCTACCACGGCGTTGTGTTCAAGAACATGCAGTTGGAGAGTTTTGGAGAAGCGGACTTCGAATACGCCCAAAGCCATCTATGGATCACCTCCTTCCTCTACGGCCTGCTGCGCCCACTCGACGGCATCAAGCCCTACCGCATGGAGGGCAAGGTGAAACTGCCGCTGAATGGCGGATCGATGTTCGAATACTGGCGGAGCCGCCTCACCGACGGCCTCATCGGCAGCATACGGGCCGACGGCGGCACGCTCGTCGACTTGGCCAGCTCGGAAATGAGGCTGCTCTTCGACTGGCGAAAGGTGGAGGAGAACGCAAGGGTGGTGAAGCCGGAGTTTCTCGTGGCCAAGGGCGACAAGGTCTCCATGCCCTCCGTCTGGGCAAAGAAATGCCGTGGAGCCATGGCGGCATGGATATTGAGGAACCGACTGGCCAAAGCGGAGGACATCATCGGATTCTCTTCAGACGGCTTTATATATAAAGGAGACGACGGAGGGGAAAACTGCCCCGTGTTCGTCGCAGAGAAATGACAAAAAGGGAAACAAAGGAAAACAACAAAGGAAAACAAAGATATGGAAAAAGCAATCATCAAAACCTTCAACGGCAAGACTCCTCGTTGGGGAGACGGCTGCTATTTCAGCGAGAACGCCACGCTCGTGGGCGACTGCTCCTTGGGCGACGACTGCTCGATATGGTTCAATGCCGTGCTGCGGGCCGACATCAACTCCATCCGCTTGGGCGACCGCTGCAACGTGCAGGACGGAGCCTGCCTGCATGTGGCCCACGGCGACGGGGCGGTGGTCATCGGCAACGACGTGAGCATAGGCCACAACGCCACCGTCCACGCCTGCACCATCCACGACGGCGCGCTCATCGGCATGGGTTCCACGGTGCTCGACGGTGCTGTGGTGGGCGAGGGTGCCATCGTGGCCGCCGGGGCTGTGGTGCTGCAGCATACCGTCATTGGGCCAAATGAGATTTGGGGTGGCGTGCCGGCCAAGTTCATCAAGCGCGCCGCTCCCGGACAAGCCCTCGCCTACGCCCAATCCTATGTGGAAGTGAAGGAAAAGTATTAGGAGCTGGTCGGGCAAGACAAAGGTTCCTCCCAATCGTCCGACGGGGGGAGCGTATGCACGCCCCCTTGCAGTTGGACGCGCGTTGTTGGACGCGCGTTTAGCCACATCCTTTTGGGAGGGCAATGGCTCCCCCCATTAGCAGGGAGGGGCCAGGAGAGGAATCCGAATCATTTGGGCACAGCGGATATTTTCCGTAGAATCATGGTAAGTTTATATGTAAAGGGGAAGGAAAATAGTTACTATGTTTGCAACCGCGAACCGACCGAGGTGCTCATTGATACCCTGTGGAGCCTAGATTTTTTCGCATTTAGAGACGCGATGAACCTCTCCGCTTCGCTTCGAGAACCTTCGCATCTCTCAATGCGATGAGAGGAAAATCTAAAAAAGGCGAGTAAAAAGTTGGCACGGTAATAATTGGATTGTATTTTTGCAAAATGAAAGAACAATATACAATAACAATTAAAACCGTACCAATATGCAAAGGAACAAAATTTCCTTCAAAGGACAAAAGATTTTCATAGGAATCGATGTCCACGCCAGAACTTGGGAGGTCGCAGTGCTGACCGAGTCAGGATTTGCCAAGAGATACTCTCAGGCTTCCTCGGCAAAAGTGCTCTTTGACTTTTTGAGAAGACATTTCCCAGATGGCGAGTACCATGCCGTCTACGAGTCGGGCTTCAGCGGCTTCTCCACTTACTACGCCCTCAAGGAATATAATATAGACTGTGCCGTAACACACGCTGCCGATGTTCCCACCACCCAGTATGAGGAGGTGATGAAGACAGACAAGGTTGACGCACTGAAACTTGCCCGCTCACTTCGTGCGGACGAGATACGCCCGATATACATCCGTGAGCGTGAGAACATAGATGACCGTTCCGTGGTAAGAATCAGAAAGATAATCCAAAAGCAACTCGGCGGTTACAAGTCCCGAGTCAAGCACATGCTCCATTGCAATGGTGTAGAGATGCCTGAAAGATTCGCAAAGCCTAGCACTCACTGGTCACGTGCTTTCATCAAATGGCTCAAGGAAAATGTCACACTGCTCTCACCGACGCGCAAGTCCCTTGACCTTCTCATTATGCAGGTCGAGGCCCTGCGGTCAACGTTGCTCACTGCGACAAGAGAGGTGCGTAAGCTTGCCTTGCTTGACAGGTACAAGGACAACTACGAGCTGTTGAGGGGCATCCCCGGCGTTGGGACTATCGTTGCGATGTCCATACTGACGGAAATCTACGATGTGACAAGATTCAAGAACGAGAAGCAGTTCGCCAGTTACCTCGGCCTCATCCCGACTAGCCACAGCAGCGGAGACAAGGAATCCCATGGCGAGATGACATTCCGAGGCAACAAGCAGCTCGGTTCGATGATAATAGAGACTTGTTGGATTGCAATATCACGTGACTATGGCCTTGGGCAGGCATACATTGCCTTCAAGCAGAAGATGACCCCACAAGAGGCAATCGTAAAAGTTGCGAGAAAGATGTCCAACATCATTTTCTCCGTACTGAAGAACAAAAGGACGTATGAACCATACCATTGGGAAATATAAGATAATTACAGGTGCCTATTGGCCAACTTTTGATAAGGCGACTCCTTTCCATGACTGACGAGTCTTACTGACTTTGTCCTTAAAATAGTTTGTTGCGCCTTTGCCTATCCTCTGAAGAAGTAAATTGTGGTACGGATACGTCCGTGTCCTCTCATAGAAGTTTGTCCGGTAGGCCCTGTTTTTTGATGCAATGACCATACCCTGGCAAAATGTCAGGGATAGGTGTTGTTGTCTCTTTCAAAAGGCAATAAGCTCTCCACTTCACGCTAAGTGATTGATAATTAAACAATAATAGAAAGTTAATAAACGATAAATATCATCCAATTATTTGGATAGCAACATAGAGGTCATGTCCAGGCTTACGCTCCTACCGGAGCTATGGTTCTGAAGTGACGGAGTAGCCTTACGAGCAAGCTCGACGGCTACCCCGTCACTTCAGAACCA
>SFJN01000206.1 GCA_004555055.1 Bacteroidales bacterium
TGGGATAGGAGTGGGGAGACATGTGGGAAGCAGGTAAATCCAAACACAAAAACAGACACCGGACAGTGCATTGCCCGCGTCGTCTTGGTGGTTTTTCCGCTATTTTTCTGTTAGCAAAAGTACGACTATCTTCAAAATGTTCCAAATCTTTCGCGTATTTTCTGCAAAAAAACGTGAATGTTTGCCTTTTTCAGTTGCCAATGATAGCAAATATTCCTGTAGGCATGCTAAATATTGCCGTAAAACATTTGCTTGCAGCGAAAATATGAGTACTTTTGCACGCCGATTATTATCAAGGCACCCATAGCAGGAGTGCCGGCGGGGCGTGTTAATAGCCGTTATCTCTTGGCCTGAAACGGTGGTTAGGGAATCGCTCCGTAGATTTTATTCCACAATCTTTTTAGTAACTACAAAAAAACATCAACCCCAAGAATGGACACTTTAAGCTACAAGACCATTTCTGCCAATGCTGCGACCGTACAGAAGGAATGGGTCGTGGTTGACGCTAAGGATCAGGTGCTTGGCCGTCTCGCCAGCAAGGTGGCAAAGCTCCTCCGTGGAAAGTACAAGCCCAACTACACCCCTCACGTAGATTGCGGTGACAACGTAATCATTATCAATGCCGACAAGTTCATCCTTACCGGCAAGAAGATGACCGAGCGCGTGTACTATACCTATACCGGCTATCCCGGTGGACAGCGTGAGCACACTCCCGCCAGCATCCTCGCAAAGCCCAACGGCGCAGACAAACTCATGCGTCGTGTGGTTAAGGGTATGCTTCCCAAGAATCGTCTCGGCGCCCAGCTCCTCGGTAACCTCTATGTGTACACCGGTACCGAGCACAAACACGAGGCACAGCAGCCCAAACTCATTGATATCAATACCCTCAAGTAATTCAGTAAAGACACACTATGGAAATGATCAACGCACTGGGCCGTCGCAAGAGCGCCGTTGCCCGCATCTTCGTTACCGAAGGTACTGGTAAGATCACTATCAACAAGCGTGACCTTACCGAATACTTCCCCTCCAGCATCCTCCAGTTTGTCGTAAAGCAGCCCCTCAACCTTCTTGACGCTGCTGAGAAGTACGACATCAAGGTAAACCTTCAGGGTGGTGGCTTCACCGGACAGAGCCAGGCTCTCCGTCTTGCCATTGCACGCGCACTCGTCAAAATCAATGCCGACGACAAGAAGGCTCTCCGTGCAGAAGGATTCGTTACCCGCGACAGCCGCGAGGTAGAACGTAAAAAGCCCGGACGTCCCAAGGCACGCCGTCGCTTCCAGTTCAGCAAGCGTTAATCTCTTATCGGCAGCATAGCTGAAACTGGGAAACAACGTTTAGCATCTAAATCCGCAAGACCCGCAGTCATCTTTTTTCTTCTTGCAGTGTTTCGTTGCAATGCCACGACACGGTTACCTGCGGATTGGGTAATGCCCACATGAACAACGCCTGCATCGTTATTTGCTCTCATATATATATGTGATGCGTGCGAAAACGAACCATCTCAGGCGGGGCAACTTACAAAAGAAAGTAAACGAACAAAAAACATCACTCTCGAAATGTCTAGAACAAACTTCGAAACCCTTCTTGAGGCTGGATGCCACTTCGGCCACCTCAAGCGTAAATGGAATCCCGCAATGGCTCCCTACATCTTCATGGAGCGTAACGGAATCCACATCATCGACCTCCACAAGACCGTAGCCAAGGTAGACGAGGCTGCCGAAGCCCTGAAGGCCATCGCCAAGGGAGGCCGTCTGATTCTTTTTGTAGCTACTAAGAAGCAGGCCAAGGAAATCGTTGCCGAGAAGGCAGCGTCCGTAAATATGCCCTATGTTACCGAGCGCTGGCCCGGTGGTATGCTCACCAACTTCCAGACCATCCGCAAGGCAGTGAAGAAGATGGCTAACATCGACAAGCTCACCGCCGACGGAACTTTCTCCAACCTTTCCAAGCGCGAAATCCTCCAGATTAGCCGCCAGCGTGCCAAGCTTGAGAAGAACCTCGGTTCTATCGCCGACCTTAAGCGTCTGCCCGCAGCACTTTTCGTGGTTGACGTTTGCAAGGAGCACATCGCTGTGAAGGAAGCTCACCGTCTTGGAATCCCCGTATTCGGAATCGTCGATACCAATGCCGACCCCAACTGCTGCGACTTCGCCATTCCCGCTAACGACGATGCAACAAAGAGCATCGAGGTTATCCTCGACGCTTGCTGTGCAGCCGTTGCAGAGGGTGTTGAGGAGCGCAAGCTTGAAAAGGCCAACGACGAGGCTCAGGGCGAAAAGCAGCCCCGCCGCAACAACCAGCGTGCACGTGCCGAAAAGCACGAGGAAGCTGTAGCAGAGGAGGCAGCTGAATAATCTCCTTTTTTCAGAACCTTTACAGGAGACAGTGTTGGTTTTGCAACCTTCGTTTCTTGGCGCTCGGCATAGTCTGAGTAAACTCAGCTCTGCACTCGCTTAGCGAAACGTTGGTATTGCTACCTTCGTTTCTTGCGCTCGGCATAGGCCAAACTTTTTTGGATTATGCTCTCGTTTAATGAAACGTTGGATTTCCATGTCCAACCTGCCTCTTATCCTTTCTTTAAGAAACAACAACCACCATATACCATGGCAGTATCTATTGAAGATATCAAGAAACTCCGCAATATGACCGGTGCGGGCCTCTCCGACTGCAAGAATGCCCTGAACGAAGCAGAGGGCAACCTCGAGGCAGCCATCGAACTTATCCGCAAGCGTGGTCAGGCTATCGCTGCAAAGCGTAGTGACCGTGAAGCCGCTGAAGGATGTGTTCTCGTCAAGGTTGACGGCAATTTCGGCGTCATCTGCGCCCTCAAGTGCGAAACCGACTTCGTGGCTAAGAACGCTGACTTTGTGGCTCTTGCCAACGAAATCATTGACGCTGCACTTGCTGCACGTTGCACCAGCATCGAGGAGGTGAAGAACCTTACCCTCGGTGGACGTTCCGTTGCTGAGCGCATCACCGAACTGAGCGGTGTGACCGGCGAAAAGATGGAACTCGACGGCTATTTCACTGTGACTGGCGAAAGCATCGCTGCATACAATCACCAGAACAACAATGTACTCTGCACCCTCGTTGCCTTCAACAAGCCCATTGAGGATGCTACTGTCGGAAAGAATGTGGCCATGCAGGTTGCCAGTGCTGCCCCCATCGCTGTAAACGCTGATGCCGTTCCCCAGGAAACCAAGGACAACGAATTTGCCGTTGCCGTTGAGAAGACCAAGGTTGAGCAGGTGCAGAAGGCCGTTGAGGCTGCCATCAAGAAGGCCGGCTTCAATGCTTATATCGCAGAAAGCGAAGAGCACATCAACGAAGGTATCATGAAGGGCCGCATCACCGAGGAGGAAGCACAGGCCATCCGCGACCTCAAGGAGAAGACTGCTGCCGAAAAGGCTGCCAGCCTCAACGAAGGCATGATTCAGAACATCGCCAAGGGCCGTCTGAACAAGTTCTTCAAGGAGGTTTGCCTCGTAGAGCAGGAGTACATCTGGGACAAGGCTCTCACCGTTGAGCAGTACCTCAACAGCGTGGAGAAGGGTCTGACCGTTACCGACTTCAAGCGCTTTACCCTCCGTGCAGAATAAGATGTTGGAAGGCTAGAGGTGAAATCTTCCGGGCGACAGCCTGATGGCGTCGACGAGAGATATTATTCATGTCCTTCTGACGAGAATTACACTATAAAACGGGCCGGTCCACTGATTATAGAGGATTCGGTCCGTTTTTTTTGCCTTTTGTTTTCGTTAGGTTTTGCAACCTTCGTTCCTTGGCGCTCGGCATAGTCCAAACGAGTTTGGCCTCTGCACTCGCTTAGCGAAACGTTGAGCTTCGCTCTTCGTTCCTTGGCGCTCGGCATAGTCCAAACGAGTTTGGCCTCTACACTCGCTTAGCGAAACGTTGAGCTTCG
>SFJN01000207.1 GCA_004555055.1 Bacteroidales bacterium
TACTTCTCACCGGCACCGGTCTTCGCCAGAGCTTCGAGGAAGAAGTTACCCTTGCCGGGAACGGGCTGGAACACAGGAGCCAGAACGCTCAGGTTCAGCAGCAGGGCAGTACCGGCGGGAAGGTACTCACCGAGGTACAGGTAGACCACACCGATGGGAGTGACCACGCTGGACAGGGAGATACCGTTGATGTTACGGGCGGCGGGAACCACGGTTAGACCGTTCTGAACAGCGTCAGCGTTGATCTGGAACAGGGTCACAGCGTCACACCACAGGCACAGGCCATCGGTGGGAGCGTTGGCACCGTAAATCTTCTTCACCATGTCAGCAATGTCCCACAGGCCGAGGGGCTTGCTACCCATAGCGGTGGTGTTGGAGGTGATAGCAGTCACCAGACCACGGGTCTTGTTGATCTCGGAGTCAGAAGCGGCCTTGTTGAACTTGCCGTTGATGAAGGTGTACTCAATGTCGGCGTTGATCTTCGCCATCTTCGCCGCCACCTGAAAATCCAGCTCGTTCATGGGGTTGGCCTGCTGACCAGCGACATTCAGGCCAGACAGAGTACCCATGTTGCTCTGCTTAGCATAAGAAATGCCGACAGACTCCTGAAAGATCTGAGTGACATTGGTCTTCTGAGCACGGGTGACAACAGAAGCGTCAGGCGCAGTCAGAGAAGCAGTCTCAGAAATAGCAGGCTGAGAACCGCCGCCGGTGGTGTACTCCTGACCGGTCACGAACTCGACATGATTGGTGATCTTAGCTCTGCCGCCGATGATGGAGGACAGAGGGGTGCGGGTGTTGCCCTTGTTAAAGAGCATACCGGAGTAATTCAGCACTCCGAAGCTGGTAGCCAGAGTATCAGCCATTGTAAATCTCTCCTTTACTCATTCTGTTTCGCCTGAGCTTCTTCCTGAGCTTTCAGGCGGGTGTAGTAGGCCACCGCAGCCATATCGCCGGACTGCTGTGCTTCCTCGATCTTCTTAGAGTAGTCAATGTCGGAAGAACCGTCACCGGCAGGGGGCTTGGGGGTCTTTTTCATTGCGTCAGCCTTGACTTTCTTTGCGTAGTCTTCGAGGAACTTGCCCTGATTGGCAAAGACCTTGGCGGTGTCACCGTCAGCCATAGCCTGAGCGGTGTCGGAAGCCAGAGCTTCGTCATATCCCTGAGCAATCAGCTTGGCCTTGAACTCAGAGATGGTCTTGTCCTTCCGCAGCTCGTCAAGCTCCTTCTTCATGTTGGCGAGAGCGTCAGCGTCTTCCTGCTTCTTGCGCTCGTCTTCGGTAAGCAGCTCATTGTGCTTTTTCTTCCACCCTGCGGCTTCGGAATTGGCTTTGGAAACGGCACCTTTCAGCCGTTCCACCTCGGCAGCGTTGTCATCATACTCAAACGCTTCCAGAGCTTTCAGCTTGTCTTCTGCGGACATTTCCGCATAACCGGGAATTTTGCTGGTATCAATCTTTGCCATAGTAGTTACCTCCTGCGTTTAACAAGGCTGTTCACTCAGCACTATTTTCTGTTTTTGGAAGGGTTGTCTCCCCGTTGCGATTAAGGTCTTCCCTGACCATTCAACGCCTTGCGGCGGTTAAATCTGTATTCGCCTTTCTCATATCTCCGAAAAGACTGAGCTTTCACAGACAGTCCGAAAACTCCGAGGGCATTGAAACCAAAACAAAAAGGGCTACCGATACTTTTTCAGTACCGATAGCCCCAAATGGCTGTCCCTGCCGCCCTATGCGACAGGCTGTTCATGTTTTGTTTTACTCTGAATTTCCCAAACGCAGAGCTTTCCGTTCTTAAAACCGATCTCAACCTTATTGCGCCGGTTGATGATCTGTTCAATCGTTCTGACCGTTTCCGGGGTCAGTCTGATTGGAGTTTTGGCTTCCGGGTTCATTGCCGTTACCCTCCTTGCTCTTAGCAGTCTCAGCGGCTTTCTTCTCCTGTTCCTCCATATACGCCTTGCTCATAGCCCACGCAATCTGCGGGTCAGAGAACATACCACAATGGATAAAGGCTAGCTGAGGTGCGATCTTCGGGTTGTTCAGCATGGAAACGAGAACATTGGCCTTTTCGGTGATATTCTCGTAATTGCGGCGGGTGAAGCGAATTTCGATAGAGGACATTTTCAAGTCCAACTCGCTCAGGTCATCACAAATCCGCAGGGTCAGCTTCAAGAATTCCTTTTCGGACTTCTTGAACATCAGCTCCGTGTCCTTCGCTCTCGCTTCTGCCGCAGACCAGCCGTCACGCATGATGACAGCGGAACCGGTGTCACTGGTGGAAGAACCACCATTGCGGTTCGGCATACCGCAGATCGTAAGCACCGTGTCGTACAGGTGGTCAATCAGGGTTTGCGTCTGCGTCTGATTAAGCTCGGCAGTCAGATATTCAATCTCTGCCTTGAACTGCGGGTCAATATCCTTAAACTTGATTGCACCCTCAGCCCGAAGCTCCTGATAATCCTTGGAAGTAATATCGACATTGTGAAACAGCATAAGAGCTTGAATGAACTGCTCAACACCGTCAAGACGGTTGCTGTCCACATTGTTCATAGCGTCCAGAAGGGGAAGGACGATCTCAAAGGCACCAAGCCGAGCATTGTTCAGCGGATATTCCACAATAGGAATACCAAGTACCTGTTCCTCGGATTTCAAAATCACCCAAGTGTCGCTGATCTCGTAGTAGTGGTCTTTGGTGTAGCAGCTATAAATAGCCGTACCGTCACCCTTGACCACATACTTCACGCCCATGACCACGGGAGAACCAAGGCCATTGTAGCGGACAACGAAAGCAAACCGAGGGTCGAGCGTGAAAATCTCGAAGGGGGCTTCATCTTCCTCCACATCGGCTTCCCCGTCAGGAAGAACCATGCGGTATGCGGTGCCGCAGATGTGCGCCCAATCAGCCAGCTCCTTGTCCTTTGCGGCTTTGTCCTCGGACGCAACATAGCTGTTCAGCGTGGAAATCTTCTTAGCAATGCCCTCGTCATCAACCCGGCTGACATACTGGACGGGTTCACCCATCAGGTATCCGACCTTGAAGGAAACGATCTCGTTTGCTCTGTTTTCAACGACCTTGTTGTTGATCTCAGGCCGTACTTCCTTCACACGGGAAAGAATAGGCTGATTGCCCTTGTAATACCCGTAGAGGTATTCCATGTCAGCCTTATTTGTGGCGTGGGTGGTGAGTGCTTTCCGCAGAACTTCAACCACATTGCCGCTATTGATTTCGGAAACATTGGTGGTGATGACCTTTCGTCCAAACCAAGTGCAGCCCACGGAAAACACCTCCCCTCATAAAGACTCCACCTTATCATCTTCCATTATAGTCAAATCTCCAATGCTTGTCAAGTCCTAACCTTTCATAATACCATTAGAGAGTACAAAAGTCAAAGAAATCGCTCATTTTCTCAGAGCGTCTTGCGGAGAAGCCCCACGGCGAATACGACTATACACGGTAGGGTAATTCAGATCAAGAATTTCACACCACTCGACAAGAGAATGAGTTTCCCCATTTATATCAATGTTTCTGTTAGAGGTTCTATTTCTGGCCTGTCTTTTCAAAGGAATCCAAGCACAGTTATCGGGACAATAATTTCCGTTGACATCATTCCGTTCAATGGTGAGGGTGTCATTATAGCCTGATTTTAATGCCCATTCACGAAAAACTTCGTAATTATCCCATTCTTGACAGACCTTAATCCCCCTACCTCCGTAGTTATGATAATTCTCAGCATTTGGATTGTTACACCGTTTTCTCATTCCGCACCAAATCTCATAGAGACGGGAACCGGAACCTCCGTGTTTCAAGTGCATTTCCCGAAAGGTAGTGCTTTTGCCGCAATGACACGCTTTCTGCCTCCCGGTAATCATTTGCTGAGGATATACAATCGTTGTGTTTCCACAGTCACACTTGC
>SFJN01000208.1 GCA_004555055.1 Bacteroidales bacterium
TGACATGGAACCGGTCGTTCTCGTCAAAACCGTCGATGACGAAGGCATGTCCGGCGATGTTCATGGTGTAGCCGGTGTAGAGGACGGGGCGCCCCTGACGGAGTTCGTTTTTCAGGATTTCCTTCCACTGTTCAGGGGTATAGTTGTACGAATCGAGGAAGATGGCCGTCTTCCATCCAAAGACCTCCTTCAGAGGTTCCACCAGGTTCTGCGCGTCGGCACCGCTCTCGCGGAGGCCGTAGTTCATCTTTGCCATCAGTCCGCACGCCAAAGAGAGTGTAGCCACCTCATCGACGGCCCGTTGGTATTCCACCGAACCGCACCCGACGCTCTGCGCGGTGCCGTCGCCGTAGTCGGGAAGGATGTCGGCCGTATGGATGACCGTACCCTGGAGCAACGATTCGACGGCATAGTTTACAGTTGACCATCCTTCGAGTTTCTGACGAAGGGTGATTTCGCGTCCGTAATACGAGACGACGGTCTCCAATGCCGTCAGCGTCCCCTTGTCGGACCACCGCGGACAGCGGTTGTTGAAGGGGGCATTCTGATGACGCACCCACCCCTCCAGAAGGGGCTCTACACTGTCGGCCGTGGCGGGCAGCACAGCAAAGGCTGCGGCAATGCAGAGCAGGATTGCCGGAACAGAGGATAAACGGATGTGGGGAAAATACAGGACGGATGTTTTCATAGCCGGGATGCAATGTCGTTGGTCAGGCGGATGAAGTCCGCCACACCGAGTTGTTCGGGACGTTTGGTGGAGAATTCATGGTTTTCGGGTATCAGCCCCCGCAGACTGCCGCGGAGCATTTTCCGCCGCTGCTGGAAGGCCTGCTTCACGATGCGCGTCAGCAGTGCGGTGTCGCAGCCCGGGTCGGAGGTAGAATTGCGGGTCATCCGCACCACTGCGCTCTGTACCTTGGGGGGAGGGTTGAAGACGCCGGGGGGCACGGTGAAAAGGTATTCCACATCGTACCACAGCTGCACCAGCACCGTTAGGATGCCGAAGGCCTTCGTTCCGGGCTTTGCCGCCAGACGCTCCGCCACCTCGCGCTGAATCATGCCCGTACAGCAGGGAATGTACTCCTTGTAGTCGAGCATCTTGAAGAAGATCTGCGAGGAAATGTTGTAAGGATAGTTGCCGGTCAGCACGAAAGGTCTGCCGCCGAAGGTCTCGCGCAGGTCCATCTTCAGGAAGTCGTCGCCGATGATGCTCTCTTCGCTTTCAAAGGCATTGAAATTCTCGCGCAGGTATGCCACACTTTCACGGTCAATCTCCACCACCCGCAACTCCCTGCCCTTGCGTGCAAGGAACTGGGTGAGGACACCCATGCCGGGCCCGACCTCAAGGATTGGCAGTCCGGGGGCGGCATCAACGGTATCGGCAATGGCTTCCGCCACACGTAAATCCTTTAAAAAGTGCTGGCCCAGGTGTTTTTTTGGCCTTACATATTCCATAAAACTGAAAATTTGTCGTATTTTTGCGACCGCAAAAGTAAACATTTTCCATGAAACCGTGAAGAAGTTTCTGTATTTTCTCAAGATACTTGCCCCATTTGCCCTGATGGCCGGCATCCTCTGGTGGATGTACCGCGGGACGGACCTCAAGCATCTTTTCGTCGAAGGTTGCGCCACCCTCAACTGGTGGTGGATGTCGCTGAGCCTCCTCTTCGGCATCGTGCCCCTGGTGTTCCGCTCCCTGCGCTGGCGGATGGCGCTGCAACCTTTGGGAGAACATCCCACCGTCCGCACCACCAACGATGTCATCTACGTCAGCTACGCCGCCAGCCTCGTCATTCCCCGTGTGGGTGAGGTGGCACGTTGCGGCATGCTCAAGCGGTTTGCCGGTGTTTCGTTCTCGAAGTCCCTGGGCACCGTCGTCAGCGAACGTATGGTCGACAGTGCCCTCATGCTCCTCCTCGCCGTCATCTCCTTTCTGTGCCAACTGCCGCAGTTTCTGGTCTTCATGCGTACGACGGGATTCAACGTCCATACGGTCGCAGGCCGTTTCACCGCCACCGGATGGTGGGTTACCATCCTCTGCGCCATCATCGGCCTGGGCTTTGCCGTATACATCCTTTTCCGCCTCCGCCTGCTGAAGCAGACACGGGTGAAACTGCAGGGATTCTGGGACGGGATGGTGTCGCTCCGCCAGCTCCGCCGCCCATGGCTCTACATCTTCTACAGCGTAGGGATATGGATTGGCTACTTCCTGCATTTCTATATCGCCTTCTTTGCCTTCTCCTTTACGGCAGACATCGGCATCCTTCCCGCACTCCTCATCTTCTGCGTCGGCACGTTTGCCGTGCTCGTTCCCACACCCAACGGTGCCGGTCCCTGGCATTTCGCCGTCAAGACGATGCTCATACTCTATGGTGTGGCTGAAGCACCTGCCATTCTTTTCGCACTTGTAGTACATACCATACAGACCCTGCTCATCGCCGTACTCGGCGTCGTCGGATGGGCCGACCTGCTATGGTGGGTCTCACCACCGCAACAAAAGGCGGAAGGACAATGACGGACGGCATCTGTTTTCAGAACCGTCAGCACTAAATCCGTTCAGAACATCTAATACTAAATCCAAATACTTATGTCTGCAATCTCAGATCTTCAACCCCGTGCCATATGGCACAACTTCGACCTCCTCACACAGGTTCCCCGCCCCAGCGGCCATCTCGAGAAAATCCAGCGCTTCCTCCTTGACTGGGCTGCCGAACGTCATATCGAGGCACGCATGGACGAGGCCGGCAACATCCTGATGTACAAGGCTGCCGCTCCGGGCTATGAAGACCGCAAATGCGTCACCCTTCAGGGACACATGGACATGGTGCCCCAGAAGGCTGCCGACTCCAATCATAACTTCGAGACCGACCCCATCGTCACACGCATCGACGGCGAATGGGTGAAGGCCACAGGCACCACCCTCGGCGCCGACGACGGTATGGCAGTGGCCACCATCATGGCCATCTTCGAGGACAACACCCTGCCACACGGACCGCTCGAGGCCTTCATCACCACCGATGAGGAGACTACCATGTACGGCGTGAACCACATGGAGGACGGCCTCCTGAAGGGTGAAATCCTCCTCAACCTCGACAACGAGACCCACGGCGAGATGGTGACCGGCAGTGCCGGCGGCATCAACCTTACCGCCAACCTCGAATACAAGCCCGTAGCCGTTGAAGAAGGCGATGCTGCCGTGAAGGTGACCCTCACCGGACTCCGCGGCGGACACTCCGGACTCGAAATCAACGAGGGCCGTGCCAATGCCAACAAGTGCATGGCGCGCATCGTGGAGGATGCCATCGTCAACTTTGCCGCACGGCTTGCCAACTGGTGCGGAGGCAACATGCGCAACGCCATTCCCCGCCACTGCGAGGTAGTGCTCACCCTTCCCGCCGAGAACGTGCAGGAATTCTGCGACACCGTAAACGGTGAATGGGCTGACACCCTCCGCGACGAATACGGATACATCGAACATGCACTCAGCCTTAGCGCCGAACCGACAGCCCTCCCCGCCGAACTTGTTCCGGAAGAGGTGCAGGATGCCCTCGTGGGTGCCCTGATGGCGTGCCACAACGGTGTGCTGCGTTTCATCCCCCATCTTCCCTCCATCGTAGAGACTTCCGCAAACCTTGCCATCGTGGAAATCGGTGAAGGCAAGGCATTCTTCAAGGACCTCGTACGCTCCTCCAGCGACAGCCAGCGGCAATGCTGCTGCGACACCATTGAGGCGGCCTTTGCACTGGCAGGCATGAAGGTGGAGTTCGACGGTGCATACCCCGCATGGCAGCCCAGCCCTGCAAGCCCCATCGTGGAACTCATGCGCGAAGTATACCGCGAACTCTTCAACGAAGAGGCCCACGTGCAGGTTTGCCACGCCGGACTGGAATGCAGCGTCATCCTCAGCCACTGCCCGGGCATGGACGTCGTAAGTTTCGGACCCACACTCCGCTCGCCCCACACCCCCGACGAGCGTGTGCTCATCGACTCCGTAGGCAAATACTACAACTTCGTGCTTGAAACCCTCAAGCGGATTCCCAAGAAATAAACGCATCCCGTTCTGACTGCCACACTCCCCACCGGCCCGCATTTCCAGGCTGGTGGGGAGTCTGCGTTTGTTTCGCTTCAGTCATGCATTCCGGAAAAATATGGCTCGGCAGTTCCGGATGACACATATTTTTCCATATCCTCCAGACAGGGGTATCCCGCAATAATGCCCCTGCCTTTCCTATCATCCATCTTCCTTTTCCGGAAATCAAAAACATCGGAC
>SFJN01000209.1 GCA_004555055.1 Bacteroidales bacterium
GCAGTTTCGCGCACAACTGCATGGGGTCATCGATGTAAAGTTCTTCTTATTCAGACTCTCAAAGATATTTGGCTAAACACAGGTTTTTGCAGGTGCGCCTAAAAAAGAAAGAAAATGCATTAGTAAACCCCAACTCTGCAGCACCATCCTCAAGAAAGATACGATACAAGACATCGAAATCCGTGAATATGGAAAGCATAAGCATAGAGATTGTCAGGCTCGAAAAAGACGCAAAAAACAACAGCATAAAGGGAAGAAAGCGAGATATAGATTTGTAAACACCGCATTACAATTCGAATAGCTTTAGGCGAATATACCGCACAAAAAAGGAATGATAGCAAAGCAGATATGACAGAATGCCTTAAATTAGCCGTGCCGACAGTTTAGGTATCTGTCGAAGATATCGGTAAATACAACAAAAAAAACACATAAAAACATTAAAAAAACAATTATGAAGAAGTTCTTTACACTCTTCGCCGTGATGCTCTGCTGCTGCGCACAGATGTTTGCAGCGTTCGAGCCCGAAGACGGCAAGCAGTATCTGCTTCAGGATGCCAACGGTGGCCTGTTCATCGTATTGGCAACCGGTAACGACAGCCAGGGCGGCGGAACGAACACCACCGCAGCATCGCTGGCAGCCGAAGGCACACCCTTCACATTCACCGCCCAGGACGGAGGTTTCGTGCTCTCTACTGACGACGGCAAATACCTCGGTTCCAAAACCACCGGTGACGTATGGAATGCCGACACCACCACCCCCACCGTATGGTATATCGTTGATGCTGCCGACGGACACTATTACATCAACAAGGTGAACTACGCCAACAAGGGCCTCGGCCTCGACAACCACACCCAGGGTTCCGGTGTATACACCGATAAGCAGGGACATCCTTGGGACATCGTGGAATATGTGGCTCCCGTCGAACACCACGACGTGGTTGTAACTGTCGACGGTGTGGAATACACCATGCTCAGCGACGGTGAAGGCAACTACTCCGTAACCGCAATCCTCGGAATCGGCGACCACACCGCCAGCGTCACTTTCGACGGCAAGGATGTCGGCACGGTCGATTTCGCCACACAAGGCTATCTCTTCCAGGGCGAAACCGTCACCGAGAGCAAAGTATACATCTGCTATAATCCCGAGACCGGTGAAATCACCGTAAGCGGCGACGGCGTGGTGGGTGGCGAAACGCCCGATCCTGAAAAGGAATACGGACTCTTCGTCGTAGGTATCGACGGCAACTGGGACGTTTCGAATCCCGCCCTCAAACTTGAGAAGACCGAAGACGGTGTCTACACCTTCACCTATACCACCGACGCCAACGCCTACTTCTCGCTCGGTACCGTATGCCCCACCGAGCCCAACGACTGGACCACCTTCAACGCCTACCGCCTCTGCGCTCCCGGCAACGACTGGGCACTCTGGAAGGGCGACGTAGTGAACCTCACAAAGGGTGGCGACATGGGATTCCGCATCGATGCCGGAACATGGACCTTCACCGTAGACACCGAGAACCTCACCCTTACCGTTGTGGAAGGTCTTGAGGCTCCCTCCAAGGACAAGAGCGGACTCTTCGTAGTGGGTATCGATGGCAACTGGGATCCTGCAAATCCCGCCATCACTCTCGATGAAAACGAAGACGGATACTATGTCTTTGCATACACCGTCACCGAACCCGCATGGTTTGCACTCGGTACCGTATGCCCCGGTGAAGCCAACGACTGGGATACCTTCAACGCCAACCGCCTCTCCGCCCCCGAATATGACTGGGCACTCTGGAAGGGCGACGTGGCCGAACTCACATTCGGTGGCGAAAAGAGCTTCAGCATCCAGCCCGGATACTGGTACTTCGCCGTAGACACCAAGGCCATGACCATCACCGTATACGACGGTGCTACCCTACCCTTCGCTGCTGAAGAGGGTCAGGCTTACAACATCGTCCTCGTTGACCAGCCCACCTATGGTATAGACTTCGACACTACCGGTAAGGCCTCCGACGCCGGGGCAAATATCTGCATCACCGTAAGCCAGACTCCCACCAAACTCTACCTCACCGAAGGTCAGAACGGATGGATTATCGATGACGGCGCAGGACGCTACTTCACCCCCTACATCACATACTACGGCTCGCTCGGATGGAGTTCCGTTGTAGGCACTGAGGCTTACGAATGGACCTTCGAAGGTACTCCAGAAGACTTCGTAATCTACCGTGAAGACGGCAAGAACATTGGTATGGACTCCGGCAGTTACCGCCTCTTCAACGACAAGGGACTTGACAAGATTGTTCACTTCCAGCTCGTACCCGTGAAGACCGTTTGGAACGGTGACATCACACTCCCCGAAGCCGCTGCTACCGCAGAGGAACTCCTCAGTTTCCCCGTGAAGTTCGACGAAGCTTCTGATATCGAAGTCACCAACATGGGTCTCCTCGCAGCCATCTTCACCGACGGCGGCGACCTCTACGCCCTGGCAATGACCGATGCCGACGAGGCATTCAACGCTGCCGGCAACGTGACCGTCAAGGGCAGCACCGCCACCATCAACTTCGTTACTGCCGCAGAGCTCAAGGCTTCGAACCCCGCCCTCCTCGAAAGCGCAATGCAGCGCATCGGAGGCTTCCAGCCTGTTGCAGGTGAATACACCGTCTATGTGGCTCCCAAGAGCTTCAAGGTTGACGGCGTGATGGTCAGCGAATCCATCGCCAAGTCCTATGCCGTCAGCGGAGGTATCGCCACCGGCATCAGCGGTATCGTCACTGAAAATGCAGCACGCATCTACGACATGCAGGGCCGCCGCGTGACAATGCCCGTCAAGAACGGTCTCTACATCGTCAACGGCAAGAAGGTTATCCGCTAAACAGTACCTTCCACGAAAGACGCACTTTAACATAGAATAATTGTCATCCCCCAGATGCCGTGTGCATTTGGGGGATAATTGTTTTTTTAGGACAACATAGACAACAGGGACAACACAATAGGACGAGTACGCCCCGAAGGGGCAAGAGGAACCTAGCCCAGGGCAAAATGAGCGTAGCGAATGACACCCTGGGTTCTAAGGGCAGAGCGGAACAACGTGGAGCGCCACCCTTGGGTAACGGACCAACCTCATCACCGCGCCCTGAAAGGGCAAGTGCAAACATTGGCTGTCAGAATGGAGAGGCTTTGCAAACGATTGCATTTGCCCCTGCGCGGACCTACACGCAAACACATCTCATGTTGTTATGAACGTACCAAAATATTTATTATCATTACCAAAACCATGACGGGGTCCAAAAAACAGCGAAAAACAATAACATTTTTGGTATTTTCAAGGCATTTTGTGAGTCGAAAATATAAAAACTACAGACTTTTCTTGAAACATCAGTAAAGAATTTGTACTTTTGCGCAGTCAATAATGCAATAGAGAGTCGTTGCGAGAAGTATGCATATACCTTTTTTGAAGTCCTAAAACCTATATTCTATCAGCACATATTGCATACTTTCTCGGCAAAACAGAATACAAAATCTCAATAAAATAATTAATCACTAAATCGTTTTACTATGAAGAAAGTCTTATTTTTCTTCTTTGCACTCGTGACCAGTATTGGCGCGTTTGCACAAGGCAGGTGCGACTTCTCCACATTTAATGAGGGATTAGTCTACACCGGCTATAAAGAATGCAGTAATGCCGCCGGTTGGCAAGCTACCAACTGCATGGTTGTAGCCGGATGGGATGAAAGCAACGCTGAAGCACCGACCGGTTACCACAACAACCTCTATGGTGACAATTACAACACCATAGCAGCACTTGTACTCAATGGAAAACTAGAGTACGAAGGAACACTGACCTCTCCAACCCTCTCCGGTGGATGCGGTAAGTTAACCG
>SFJN01000210.1 GCA_004555055.1 Bacteroidales bacterium
GGTCAACAAGATCAAGGCCATTAAGAGAAGTATGTTCAACAGGGCAAAGGCAAATGTGCTAAGGGCAAAAATTCTCTATGCCAACATGAAATGGGACTGAAATTATCACCCAAATTGACGCAGAACCAAAACTTTTTTTATGGAGGAGAGTATGCGTACGCTCCGACTTATTGCCGGCAACGCTCACCGACCCAAAATGGAACCGGAACTTCGGCTGGGGACCTGTGTGCAAAAACGCTCAAAACACACAGGGGACGCACGAAGTTCCGGGTTGTTTTCGTTGATTATGCCGAGCGAGGAGGAAGAAGGCAAAGCCAACTGACGGAGCAGCGAGAGGAGAGACCAGCTTGCTTGGGCTATCCCGAGTCGCGATGGAAGAAGGCAAAGCCAACTGACGGAGCAGCGAGAGGAGAGACCTGCTTGCTTGGGCTATCCCGAGTCGCGACGGAAGAAGGCGAAGCCAACTGACGGAGCAGCGAGAGGAGAGACCTGCTTGCTTGGGCTATCCCGAGTCGCGACGGAAGAAGGCGAAGCCATCAACTATTCCTTCGCAATGATTTCCGAGGGGTTGGTGCGCATCGTGCTGCGGATGTTCCATAGCACGATGGCGGCTATCAGCACGATGACGATGAGCGAACCGCCGATGCAGGAAATGAGGGGCGAGACGGCCCCCACCTGGAAGCCTGTCACGGACTCGGAAAACAGGAACCGATGGAACAGCACCGCCACGGGCAGGGCAATGAAGAGCGAGAGCAGGACAAGCAGCAGATACACACGACCGAAGAGGCGGTAGATGTCGCGGCTCTTCGCCCCGCAGACCTTGCGTATCGCCACCTCCTTGCGGCGCGAACGGGTGTCGAGGGCAATGGTGCTGTAGATGCTCATGACACAGATAAGGATGCTGATGCCTGCCAGAATCCAGCCTACAATACAGAAGTTTTCGATCAGGGGCACCAGGTCGTGGTTCTCGTGGAAGTTGGTAGCCATCTTTTGCACCACAGAAGGCTCTACCCTCCGGATGGCGGATTCCGTCTGACTCAGGAGTTGCCGGTATTTCCCCGTTTTAGGCACAAGTACAAAATCCGTGGCAATGAGTTCTGCATCGGGATGGACCATGATGGACGTCTCCTGGACCTCGTATGGAATGCCGGGAATGGTGCCTGCTATAGGATATGCCTGCTCCGGGAACCCCCACGTGCTGACTCTCAGCGCATCGGACGTGGCCACGCCCATCCTGCGGAATTTACGGTAGAGACTGTCGTTGAGCAACAGGTATGCACCGGAGCCCGTGGGTCTGTGCAGCCAATTCACACGCAGGCGGTAGAAGTCGACGACCGAAGTGTCGGGGACGACGAGATACTGAAAATACGACTGACCGCCTAAGGCTTCCAGCACCTCACGGTTGTTTTGTATATCCGTTATCTGATACCAGCCCATTTCGTGTACCATCATCTTTTCCAGTCCGGGCAGCTCCGCAATCTCCTTCTTCAATAGCGGCAGACTGTGGACATTCACCTCATTGAGTCTCAGGAAAAGGCTTTCCTTGTAGGGTTCCAGGTCGTCGGGGAGATTGTGGTGCTTCATCAAAAGTCCCGACCACCGTCCTACAGTGAGCGAACCGCACACGAAGATGATGCTGATGGCCATCTGCAGGCCCAACATCACATTTCGGAAAAGGTGTGTATGGCTGCCCCGCATGTGGACGGCCAGTCCCTGCCCAGCCTTGCTGATGCGCCCCAGTGCCACCCAGATGACGATGCCGCAAAGCAGGAGCAGCACGACACCGATGCAGAAACTGTAGTATGCCAGGTTTTGAAGGGAGACGGAAGTATCGGATATGAGGCGTTCAAAATGCGAATGGAAGAAACGCTCCACCCAACTGCCCATGGACATCGCCACAGCCACAGCCATACCTGTCACCATCAGGACCTCGGCAAAGAGCAGGCGGAACAACTGCCAGCGTTTGGCCCCGTGGGTGATGCGCAACGACACCTCGCGCCGGCGCATCCAGAACAGCTGCACCTCCATGCGCAGAAAACCGATGACGGCGGCAATGAGGATGAGCGCACCGATAAGGTGCACCAGCATCTGTACGCTGACAATCAGCCGGATGTCAGCCTGGTTCACCGCACTTTCCAACGTCGCAGTCAGCCCGAAAGGTTCCAGACGGGCATTCAGTTCCTGCAGCAGTTGCGATTCCGTGCAGCCCTCCCGGCGCAACACGGTAGTAAGCCAGGGAGCATAGAACAAATCGCCACCCACTCCGTCTACCGCACCGCACGACTCACCCTCCATCTCGCCTAAACAGACATAAAGGTACGTGTTGTAGAGGGGACGGTCGAACTCCGAAACGTCCTCAAATACGTCGACGATGGTCAGCGGGACCGGAAGCAGTGCGGTGGTTTTCGTATGTACCGCCCCCCGGGGATCCACATCGCCGAACATGATGGATGCCAACTTCCGGCTTATGATGGCTTCGCCCGGTTTCAGCCTGCCGATGGTATGGCCCGTAACGGCAGAGCGGATACCCAGAAGATTGAAATAACCGGGGTCGGTAAGTGTGAAAGACATGGACATCTTCCGCACAACGGAGTCGCCCAACCGGAACTCCAGGATACTGCTATACGCTGTTCCGTTGGGCACTGCCATACGTTCCACACTTTTCAATCCGCCATCACACTTCAGGGCACGGAGGATGTCGCGGCTGAAGGATGGCGGGGGTACCCTCCTGCCCGTGGAATCCACTTTTGCAACGTAACCTCCTACAGGTTCAAGGCCCACGGAATAGGTGCGGTCGGCGTAGGGCTGGCTGTATATGCTGGGGAACGTCATCTTCGACAACGCGGCATGGACAAAGGCCAGCGTGACGATGCCGATGGCAATGTTCAGAACCGAGATAAGGGTCTGCAACTTGTACTTCAGGAGGTTGCGCACAGCAACCTTCAGATGATGAAGGACCATATGCATGGACAGAGAAGGGGGACTTACAGTTCTACACGCTCTACGATTTCGCCGTCATAGAGGCGGACGATGCGGTCGGCATACGAGGCATCGTGCTGCGAGTGGGTCACCATAATGATGGTGGTGCCCTCCCGGTGGAGTTCGCCCAGAAGGTTCATCACCTCCTTGCCGTTCTTGGAGTCGAGATTGCCCGTAGGTTCGTCCGCCAGGATGATTTTGGGGTTGGCCAACACGGCACGGGCAATGGCCACGCGCTGCTGCTGACCGCCCGAAAGCTGGTTGGGGAAATGCTTCCGGCGGTGCGAAATGGCCATGCGGTCCATCGCCGCCTCCACGCGGCGCTTGCGCTCTTTGACAGGCACTCCCATATAGAGCAGCGGCAGTTCGATGTTTTCATAGACGTTGAGCTCGTCAATGAGGTTGAAACTTTGGAACACGAAACCGATGACACCTTTGCGGATGTCCGTCCGCTCGCTCTCCTTCAATGTACTCACTTCCTTACCGTCCAGCAGATACTTGCCCTCGCTGGGATTGTCGAGCAGGCCCAGTATATTGAGCAGGGTGGACTTGCCACAGCCCGACGGCCCCATGATGGCCACGAACTCGCCTTCCTTCACTTCGAGGTTTACCTCGCGGAGCGCCCAAGTCTCCACTTCTTCCGTACGGAATATTTTCTTGATGTTTTGTAACTGTATCATAGTCTGTTGTTGATGAGTTCTTAACAGTGCGTTTTTCTTTTAGACTTTCGGCTTATCGAAAACGTTTTTAGGGATGTTCTGTAAATTAGCTTGAGACAGTTTTCGAGCTATCGCGCAGTAGATTTCTGTCCTGCGAACACGCGCATAGCGGGCTATGTAAGTGTTTAAAGGAGAGAAAGA
>SFJN01000211.1 GCA_004555055.1 Bacteroidales bacterium
CATCGAGGCCGGCACGCCCTATACCGTGCGCTTCAAGATTGAACCCGGCGAGGATGTCCATGTCGACGACATGATCCGCGGCGATGTGGTCATCAACTCATCCATACTTGATGACAAGGTGCTCTACAAGAGTGCCGACGATCTGCCTACATACCACCTGGCAAATATCGTCGACGACCATCTGATGGAGGTCACCCACGTCATCCGTGGCGAGGAATGGCTCCCCAGTGCACCACTGCACGTGCTCCTCTACCGCGCATTCGGATGGCAGGACACCATGCCACGCTTCGCACACCTGCCACTGCTCCTCAAACCTACGGGCAACGGCAAACTCTCGAAGCGCGACGGTGACAAACTCGGATTCCCTGTATTCCCTCTCGAATGGCACGACCCGAAGTCCGGAGCTACCTCCATGGGATACCGCGAACAGGGTTATCTGCCCCAGGCCGTACTCAACTTCCTCGCACTCCTGGGATGGAACCCCGGCGACGGAAAGGAAATCATGACCCTCGAGGAGATGGTGGAGAAGTTCGACCTCAAGAAATGCTCCAAGGCGGGCGCGAAGTTCGACTTCGTCAAAGGCTGGTGGTTCAACCGCGAATACCTCCTTGCCATGCCTGCAGCAGAGGTGGCACCGATGGTTGTGGAGATGCTCCGGAAGCAGAACATCGAGGCCACTCCCGAACAGGCTGCCGCCGTATGGGAAATGATGAAGACGAAGAACATCGAATACATCGACGGACAGAGCCAGCAGACAAAGAAGCGCAACGTAAGTTTCGTCAGCGACCTCTGGCCGCTCTGCGACTTCTTCTTCATCGCCCCCGAAACCTTCAACCGCGAGGACAAGTTTGTCCGCAAGAACTGGACGGAGCATTCCGCCGCCGAAATGCGCGAACTCCGCGACATCCTTGCCGCACTCCCTGCATTCGATGCCGACACACAGCGCGCTGCCGTCGATGCCTGGGTGGCCGAAAAGGGCTGCAAACCCTGGAATGCTTGGAGAGTATGCCTGGTAGGACAGGGCAAGGGTCCAGACATGCACGAACTCGCCGCATTCCTCGGACGCGAAGAGACCCTGCGACGTATGGACTTTGCCATCTCACAACTTGGATAAACCCTCTATATCGTAGCAGTGTACAACATCGCCATTCTTCTTTACTGGCTGCTTATACGCATTGCAGCACTCTGCGGACACCGCAAGGCCCGACTCATGGTCAGCGGACACCGCAGCGTCTGGGACACCCTGCGCACGAAAATCCTCCCCGGCGACAAGGTGGTGTGGTTCCACGCCGCATCGCTGGGGGAATTCGAACAGGGACGCCCGCTGATGGAACGACTCAGACGCGAACGGCCGGAATACAAAATCCTCCTCACCTTCTTCTCACCCTCAGGATACGAAGTGAGGAAAAACTATGAGGTGGCAGACATCATCACCTACCTCCCCATCGACACACCCCTCAACGCCCGGCGCTTCGTGAAACTGGCACGCCCGGAAATGGCCATATTCATCAAATACGAATTCTGGCGAAACTACATCGACCGCCTGACCTACCACGAGATTCCGCTCTACAGCGTGTCGAGCATTTTCCGCAAGGGACAGTATTTCTTCAAATGGTGGGGAAGGTATACCGCTGCATCACTGCGGAAAATACGCCACTTCTTCGTCCAGAACGACGAAAGCATCGAACTCCTTGCCACCATCGGCATCGAGCAGGCTACCGTCGTCGGAGACACACGCTTCGACCGCGTCATCGACATCAAGGATGCCTCCAAACCTCTCCCCCTCATTGAACGGTTTGCACAGCGTGCCGGAGAAGGGGAAGACCAGATTTATGCCCCGCACTTCACCCTCGTGGCGGGAAGCACCTGGGGACCGGACGAGGACATCATCATACCTTACTTCAACGCCCATCCTGCACTGCACCTGATTCTGGCACCGCATGTGGTGAGTGCCGAACATCTCGATGCCATCCAGCACAAGATCAAACGACCTTATGCACGCTACAGCCAGCTGCTGAGCGGGGAAATCAAGCCGGAGAATGCCGAATGCATCATCATCGACTGTTACGGCCTGCTCTCAAGCATCTACCGCTATGCCAGCGTGGCGTATGTCGGTGGCGGATTCGGCGTGGGTATCCACAATGTCCCCGAGGCGGCGGTCTACGGCATTCCCGTCATCATCGGTCCCAACAACCACCGTTTCCGCGAAGCCCAGGACCTCCTGGCGGCTGGAGGCTGTCTCGAAATCAAGCGTGCGAAGGATTTCAAGGCGCTCCTCGACGACCTCATGGCACATCCTGATATGGTGGAAGATGCCGGCACCGCATCGCGCGAGTATATCGCCGACCATGCCGGGGCGGCCGACCAGATTTTCAACGCCATCTTCGGAGAATAAGACGCCATTTTTGTCGTCGTTTCCCATCCGAACAATTTCAGAGGTGTTCTATAATTTAGTTTATTCAAGCTTCGCAAGTTGGTTTCGTCAATGAGAATCAGATTGTTATGAGTCAATAACACTCCACTATACATACTCTACGTGTCGTTTACAATCATATATGAGAATAGTTGTGGCAGTTTCTTTCGATGACGAAATCCTTGAATTTTTGACTTACGGCTTGAATATCTGCTAATTAGTACTTGCGAAACTTGAATTGGTTATTATAAACAGTGCATCAATGAGCGACCAGTAAAAGAAAGCCTCGGGATTGCCCATCCTCAACTTGTTCAGCTTCGTGGTCAGTCTATTACCTATCGCCATGCCTGATACCGACAAGGGGTTGCCATCGTAGTGTCTGACCTCACGGATGCCTTTCTCCACCAGCGTTGCGAGATAGGCAGCCTTGGAAGCGTCTGCAATAGCATCCTCTATCTTGTAGTTCTGTCTGTACATGAAAGGACGAATGCTTGTGATGCCTTTCTGGAGCAAAGCGAATTTATCCTTATCCACAAATCCTCTTGTGGAGATATTCAGGGCAGTCTGCCTGATGTCTTCATAAATGAGAGATACATCATTCGTAGGCAGCCCCCTATAGCCAAGTTCTACCGGCGCAATCTTTGAGAATGCAGCTTCTGTGATGGTGAGATTGTCCACACGGTCAAAAAGTCTTCCTACATCATACAACTGCTTGATGATTTCAAGGGTAGCCAGCTTGTCGTTCTTGTAATAGGGAATACCTGTGGTCTCGGGTGCAAAGGCGGTCAGCTTGTCACCAAGGATGTCGCCAATGGACGGGACATTGACCAGCGGACATTCTCCGATCATTTCTATCAGCTCACTTTGAATAGGCACACGCTCCACCTGCTGATAATGGCAGTCCTCATACAGTACGTCCAACAAGATGTACGATGTCCTGTCCATGTCTGCCTTGAAAGCCACCTGATAGAAGAACTTGGAATGGCTCTTGGGCACATCCGTCCCAGCCTGTTTCCGTTCCACAAGCTTATAGTCAATGAATCCGCAATCCGCATACGAGGCAAGGTACCGCTCGATGTCCGTACCCAGCGGACACATGATGTCGATGTCTATGGACAAACGGTGGGGAGTGTCATGTAGCAGAAGCATCAGGCATGAGCCTCCCTTGAAGTGGAACGGACATCCTGAACGGACAAGCATATCCAGCAGGGAAAGCGCACGGATGACTTTCTCAATGAGGTTGGTGTCCGAATAGTTCAGCTCCTTGGCTTTTGTCTCTATCCATTCGGTGGTAAAACATTTGTTGTCAATCATAATAACTCTTCTATTTTCAATCCGCGCCTTTTCGCATAGCGTCTCAGACGGGTGGTGTTAATAATATAAAGTGCCTTGGCATTGTCCATCATCCGCTCTGCCTCCGCACCA
>SFJN01000212.1 GCA_004555055.1 Bacteroidales bacterium
TGTTACGTGTAAGGAACTCCTGTAACATTGTCAGTGAGTTTGCTCTGTGTCTTGAGGTTGAAGACGAGAAAATCTCTCATCTTATACCCCAAAAATAACACTGAGGTGGAACTACCGTATCGGCAGCTCCACCTCGCTTGTGTGTAAGGGAATGCGTGTGCAGAAAGGCAACAGCCTATTGTGTCTTCACCCGTCTGACAGCCTCGTCGTCGTAGACGGCACGGCGTATGTTGTCGAACGAGGCCTTCACGGGATGCTTTGCGAACTCCGGGATGTTGTAGCTTTTCGTCCGCGAGAGATTCATTTCAGGGTCTTCCTGCGGAAGCAGGAAGGGTTTGTAGTCCTTGCCCTCGGCATCGAAGTAGCAGATATAGGGACGTGTGTAGCTGCTGTCGTCACGTCGTGAGGAGAAGACAATCCAGCGTCCGTTGCTGCTCCAGGTGTGGTAACTCTCCACGTTGTTGCTGTTGGCAGCCTCCAACGGACGGTAAGCCTCGGCGGGCGAAATGCCCTGGGCCACGGCATGGAGGTCCATGATGTAGAGGTCGGAGGTCTTGTGCCAGATGTGGAACTGTCCGTAGTCGCCCATGGTGAAGAGGAGCCACCGTCCGTCGGGACTTACGCGCGGCAGGGTGGCGGACTTTGCCATGGCAGGGCAGTCGAGGAGCAGATGGGGTGCGGAGAACCGGCGCGAGGAAGGGTCGAAGTCGAGTGTCATGAGCCGGTAGCGTACCTGGTTGTAGTGCGAGATGACGCTGTCGGAGCATGCCAGCGTATGGTCTTCGCCCTTGAGGGTGTCAGGGACCTCGCCCAGGGGCGTGAAGGTGGCGGAGCAGTAGTAGAGGCGTTTTCCGTCGGGAGCCCAGGTGGGGAAGGTTTCCATCTCCACGGTGGTCTTCGTGATGTTCGAAATACGGTTCTCCTCCACATCGTAGAAGACGAGGTCTGAGCCGTAGTCGATGACTTCAATTTTGTCGCTGTCAATGATGTGGAATGCTTGTCCGGTAAGGTTCGAGGAGAAGACAATCCATGGTTTTGCAGGATGCCATGCAGGATATACGGCATTGCCAAGTGTGGAATCGTTCTTCATGTTGATGCGTTCCACCCTGTCACCGTGTATGAAGATGGTTCCGCCATGGTCGCCCCGGACATGGAAGAGGCTGTTTCCGCCTGTGCCGTACTGCTGTGGTGTGTGGCAGTTGACGCAGTGGTTGTTGTTCAGACTGTAGGTGTCGCCGTTCTCGTAGATGGGGCGTTCGTGGAAGTTCGTCAGACACCGCTCGTAGATGCCCAACTGACGGTAGAGTTCGTACGAAGGTTCTATGAGTCGGTAGGTGAGGTAGGGGTCGATTTCGTCTGTAGCCACGGTGATATGGAAGGGAGGGTAGTGCATCCATTTGTCGCCACGGCGGGCATAGACATTGACTTCAAGGTCGTTTCCGCGTGAAGCCTGGAGGATTCCGCGCCATTCGAGGCTGTCAATGCGGAACTTTCCGTCTTCGCCGGCAGCAGTCAGCACCTCGTTCCTGCCATCGGTCGAGGAAATCCGGCAGACGAATTCGCTGCCCTCTTCACGCACCATGAAGTTCAACGGTGCAATGTTGGGGGGAATGACCACATTGCTGTAGTCGGGATATATCCGTGCGGGTGCCTGCAGGTCCACGCTTTCTGCGGGCACCACGGCATCGGGTTTGCAGGCTGTGGCAAGGAGAGTTGCCGCAGCGACGAGGAGGGTGTTTATAAAGAGTCTCATATGTGGTTTTCGTGAATCAGTTTACGCCGTGGCTTTCGTTCCTGGATACGGTCTGGTTGATGTTTCCGCAATAATAGTAATAGTAGTACGTTCCGAGCCAGTCGTCGCGGAGTTCTTCCGCCATTTTCCGGTAGGCCTCCTTCTTGGTTTCGGTGTCCGATCCCGGCGGTGCGACGAGCGGTGCCACATCGTTGCTGAAACTCTTGAACTGGCTTTTGAGCATTTCGTTGTCACGTACCTGAGGAAATTTGTCAAGAAGTCCCGGACGTCGCATGCTGGCGATGAGAATGGCCTGCTGCACGCTGAGGGGCAGCGACTGTTTCTGCTGCAGTACGTTGGCACGGATGAGGAAGTTGTCGAGGCTCTTGCTGTACATGATGGTGGCTGTGCTGGTGACGAGACTGGCATCGCTGCCGCGTTGCAGCATGGCATTGTATCCGAGGAACAGGGGATGGCGGCAGTTCTGCTCAAACATGGGGTCCTGCGGATAGAGGCTGTGTATGTTGGCGAAGACGGGGTCCTTGACCATCTGGTCGACGTGCCCCACGAAAGGTTCGAAGCGCTCGACGAAGTCGTGCTGGAAGGGCATGAGGCCGATGAGGTGCAGGTAGCGGCGTGCCAGCGCCTGCTCGTCGTTGAAGATGGCGCAGATGGCCATACGCTTGTAGGTGTTCACCCGCGGGCCGTGCATGACGAGGTTCTCCATCGAACTGCGGTAGGCGCTGTTGATGATTCCGGCAAAGAGGTTTGCCGTGGCAATGTAGTTGATGCCCTCGTCGTCGCCGCCGACATGGTCAAGTTTGAGTTCCGGGTAGTTGAAGGGGATGTCGAAGATGTGTTCCAGCAACTGGTTCTGCTGCACGAGTGCGATGGCATAGAATGCGGCGATGGAGCGTGTGGGCTGGTGTACGGAGCGTGCGAGGTCGGCCATCTCCTGCCATTCACCTTCGGCCATATGGTTCTGCATGGCGCAGGTGATGCGTACGTTTTCGCCAGGAACCATCGCCTGCCATGTCAGTCCGGCGTAAGCCACGGCTGCCAGCAGTGCGCATACGGGAATCGATGCCAGGCGATGGGGCGCGGGGGCGGCACCGGACTTGCGGCGTGGCAGGAGCCAGGCCACGACAGCAATCGCGGCCGCTGCGGCGAGGAGTGCGACAGTCCATACGAGGAATGTGGAGATTTCGCAGCGGAAATAGAGGTTATAGCCGCGGTAGACCATCCACGCCAGCAGGGCGATGACGGGGAGGAATCCTATTCCGGTGAGGGTGGTACGCCAACGGTGGCACAGACGGAGCGGCAGACGGTCGAAAAGCCATGCTGCAAGGGTGAGCATAAGGGCCATGATACCGCCTCCCACCCATTTGTTGAGAAATGCGAGGAGGAGGAAGCGGCAGGGCCAGTAAATCCATGCCAAAGGCAGGCGACGGACGTAGTACATTGCCTCGGCGTCGGTGGTGACGTAGTTCTGGCTCGCTATCTGCGCGAAAACTTCGCCATAGGTGAACGTGCAGAATACGTAGAGTGCTGCAAATCCTGCGGCATAGACCGTCCATGCCGGCAGACGGCGTGATGGCTTCTGCATGGGAACTGCGGGGGCGGCGGCAGGTTTTGCGGCAGAATGTGTGGTTTTCTTGGACATAATCAAGGGGTGGTAGAAAGGAAGTGGTATGCTGTAAAAGTTTCAAGTTACGCAAGTTATTTTCGCTAATGAGAATCAGATAGTAATGCATCAATTTTCTCGATAGCGAGAGATTAAGCCTCAACTTATACGTCTAAATATCAATCAATTAGAACTTGCGAAGTTTGAATTATATTATCACACGGACAATCACGGATGACACGGAGAATTATATTATCACACGGACAATCACGGATGTCCACTGACGACACGGAGAATTATATTATCACACGGACAATCACGGATGTCCACTGACGACACGGAGAATCATTATATGATTCAAGGTGTGTCTTCGATGACAATCTCGTCGTCGTCATTCTTTGTCGATGACTTGGCGTTGGCATTTGTAGGAGAGTCTTCGATGACGATTTCCTCGTCGTCGTCATTCTTTGTCGATG
>SFJN01000213.1 GCA_004555055.1 Bacteroidales bacterium
ATTCGGGGCCAAACACTGCCAAAAGGTGTAGGATTCGATGCTTTTCCACGATAAATAATGCATAATCAGATGCAGAAATGCATTGATTTTTGGCAAAAAGCACAAGGGAACTGCACGATTCCGAACAGTTTTCATCACTGTTTCGGGAATACTACCCCTCAGACAATCTCGTCGGGAAGGTCCGGGAAGAATCCGGAAAGACCGTAAGGCTACCAACGCTATATGCTCTTCCGGACAAAGCGGCAGAACGAGGTGACAAAAGCGTCAGAGGTTGTCAGTTAACGAAATGCAACGAATCTTAACCGGTGTAAGAATTCCGGCATCTGCGGAAAAAACAGTGCAAAATGTCTTAAAAAACGAAGGGGGGACGTGCCATCCGGCATCCCATTTGCACTTTACCCTGAGTGTCGGACGGAAGGCCGAAGGGACAAGGCAAAGCACAGGCGATGCACCCCCGAGGCCGAAGCCACAAAACACTGGAAGGAGGTCCGAACCACTTCGGGCAAAACTTCAGACAAAACCGCATAACATACTCTATAACAGAGAATTGGTTAGGCGAAATATATCACAAGGACTTCAAAAACTTACTCCCATGTAATGCAATGGAACGTCTGCATTGATTGCGACACATTCACTCTTAACAAGAAATCCAAAATAAAACAATCACCCTTAAAAATTTATACCATTATGTTGATTCCTACCATTTATACCGGTCGCCAGAATGGCTGGCTCCCCTCGCTCTTCAGCGAACTCTTCGACAACAACAGTCTGTTGAACTCCACCACGTTCGGCACTTCGCCTGCCATCAACGTCTCGGAAGACAGCAAAGGCTACAAGGTTGAGGTGGCCGCTCCGGGCATGACGAAGGACGACTTCGCAGTCTCCCTTGCACCCGACGACACGCTCATCATCTCCATGGAGAAGAAGACCGGCGATGTCCCCGAAAAGGGCGAAGAGAAGAAGTATCTCCGTCGCGAATTCTCCTACAGCAAGTTCGAACAGCGTCTCTCGCTCCCCGATGGTGCCGACCGCGAGCACATCGATGCCTCGATGTCCGACGGCGTGCTCACCATCAGCATCCCCAAACTTCCCGTTGAGGAGAAGTGCGAAACCACACGCTGCATCGAAATCAGATAAGGCCCAGAGGCCGGAACGGCAGGCATTCCAGATTGCCGACGTCCGCACCGGCACCTGAATCCTAAAGGCCAGGACATTCTGAAAGACGAAACGAAGGACGGCTCACCCACCCGGCAAATCCGGGGAGTGAGCCGTCCGTTGTTGTGTGATGATGCAGCGTTCCGGCAGCGAGAAGATGGATTTTCCATCCCTGCCCCGACGAAGCCAGCAACGGTTCAGTCCGTCACCTTCTTTCCGTTTTCAATACGGATGCCGGCGTGATGCTGGCGTCTGATGCGGCGGCCCTGCAGGTCGTAGACCGGGGCATCGGCACCTGAAGGTACGGCCACCGGCCCGTCGATGCCTACAATGGTAGCGGGATCCTTGTATTCGGCGGCATCGAAAGGCACATTCTGACATTCGCCCCAGACGTACTGTTCGAGTCCGGGGTAGTCGATGTAGGGATTGCGGTTGTGCTGGATGCCGTATACGGCCTCGTTGCGGTCGCGTTCCTTGTCGCTCACGGGGTCGTCCTCCGCCCATTGCAGGAGCATGTCGAGGGCCCAGGCCTTGAATCCGGGCCATGCGTTTCCGGCAAGCATGATGCCGCCTTCGCTCTCCGCCCACCCGGCAAAACTGCTCTCGTAGGCGGTGGCCATATAGAAATAGGTGCGTGCAAAGTCGCCCTTGTATTCGTCGGCAGGTTCAAACACCGTACCGCCGTATCCGGCAATGGCCGAAGGCCCCACCTTGCTGAACCCCTTTGCACTCTGTTTCGTGGCGCTCTTCACCTCGCCGAAGGGGAGGTTTCCGCGCATGCCGTTCACATAGCCGTCGGTGGGATAGAGGTGGAAGAGGTCGGTGTATGCCGGAATTCCTGAACTGCCGCCCCACCAGCTTTTCGGGAACGAATGCTCACGGTTGTACTTGTCGCCCTCGGCCTTGAAGTTTCCGGCCTGGTCGTCGCCGAAGGTGAAGTTGGTGATGCAGCTGTACATGTCCCAGACCTTTCCGTCCGGGCGGCAGTCCGTTTCGCGGAAATCGACCCAAAGGTTGGCATAGGAACGTACGGTATGGTCGCTGACGATGTGCGCGAGGGCGGTCTTCAGAGCCGCACCCTTTTCGCCGGTGGCAGAGGCATAGTATGTGGCCTGCTGCGCCCAAAGGCTGCAAGGCAGGCAAAGCGCCACAGCACAGAGGGCCCGGCGGAGCAGACGCCCAAGGGCTGTGGCAGGAGTGATGTAGTTGTCCATTCTTGAGGAGTCATGCAGCTTCGGCGAAAACCTTCTCCCCTTGGCTGCCATAGGGTTTCACCGTACTTTGGCAAGTTCCTTCGCCATCTGCTGCTGCAGTTCGCGGGCCTTCTCACCGGCCACCTCGGCAAAGCGTTCGGTCTGGTCGGCATAGATGATGCCGCGCGAGGAGTTGACGAGCAGTCCGCAGTCCTTGGTCATGCCATAGCGGCACACCTCCTCGAGGCTGCCACCCTGGGCTCCGACGCCAGGAACGAGGAGGAAATGCTGGGGTACAATCTTGCGGATGTCCTCGAAGAGCTTGCCCTGCGTGGCACCCACCACGTACATCATCTTCTCGTCGTCGGCCCACTGCTGGCTTACGCGCAGCACTTTCTCAAACAGACGTTCGCCGTCCTCGCGGCTTTCGGTGAGCTGGAAGTCGTTGCTGCCCTTGTTGCTGGTGAGCGCAAGGAGGATGACCCACTTGCCGTCGTAGGGAAGGAAGGGCGTCACGCTGTCTTCGCCCATATAGGGGGCCACAGTGAGCGAGTCAACCTGGCTTTCCTCGAAGAAGCAACGGGCGTACATGGCACTGGTGTTGCCGATGTCGCCGCGTTTGGCATCGGCGATGACGAACTGGTCGGGATAGTTCTCCTTGATGTATGCCACGGTCTTCTCGAATGCCTGCCAGCCCTTCAGGCCGAAACACTCGTAGAAGGCGAGGTTGGGTTTGTACGCCACACAGTAGGGGGCGGTGGCATCGATGATGGCCTTGTTGAAGGCGAAGATGGGGTCTTCCTCCTGGAGCAGATGCTGGGGAATCTTCTTCAGGTCGGTATCCAGACCCACGCAGAGGAACGACTCCTTGCGGAAGATGTTCGCTACGATTTCTCTCTTTGTCATAAGATATATGGGATGTGAATGGTTTTTCGGGGGCAAAATTACGAAATATTATCCTTTTTGTTTGAGCGATACAAAAACTATTTGGTAATTTTGTCCACGAAAAACACCAATCACTACCTACCAACCTCTATTTTACAGAATGAATCATGGATTATAGTATTTCTATGAATCCCAATCCGCTGGTACAGTACCTGCGGAAACTTCCCCATGAATTTACGCGTGAAGACATCGTGCGCTACTGCCGCGAGACCGGTGTGCGCTACCTCAACTTCCACTATTGCGGTTGGGGCGGCCGCCTGAAGACGCTGAACTTCGTCATCCTCGACGAGGACCATCTCCGCACCGTGCTCGAAGCCGGCGAACGTGTGGACGGCTCGAGCCTCTTCCCCTTCGTCGAGGCCGGACGCAGCGACCTCTACGTGGTGCCGCGCTATCACACCGCATTCCTCAACCCCTTCGCCGAAGAGCCCACGCTCGACATCCTCTGCGCCTTCTTCGACCGCGAGGGACAACCCTTTGCCAGCTCGCCCCAGCACATCCTCCACAAGGCAAGCGAAGCCTTCTGCAGACGATGGGCGAACTCGAATACTACGTCATCGCACCTGCCGAAGAACTCTATCAAGTGGCCGACCAGCGCGGATATCACGAGTCGGAGCCCTTCAACAAGTTCACGCAGTTCCGCGTGGAGGCCATGGGCATGCTCGCCCGCTGCGGCGCACGCATCAAATACGGGCATTCCGAGGTGGGCAACTTCACCGCCGACGGCAAGGTATACGAGCAGAACGAGATAGAATTCCTCCCCGTGGACATCGAGGATGCCGCCGACCAGCTTGTGATTGCAAAATGGGTGATGCGCCAGCTTGCCTACACCTACGGCCTGGAACTCACCTTCGCCCCGAAGATTACCGTCGGCAAGGCCGGAAGCGGCATGCACGTACACTGCCGCCTGATGCGCGATGGGGAGAGCGCAATGCTCTGCAACGGACAGCTTACGGACGAGGCACGCCGCGCCATCGCCGGATTCATGATGGCAGGAACCTCGCTTCCCGCATTCGGAAATCCACATCCCCTCTCCTTCATGCGCCTGGTGCCGCACCAGGAGGCTCCCACCTCGCTCTGCTGGTCGTTCAGCAACCGCTCCGCCCTCGTCCGCGTTCCCCTCGGATGGACGGCACCCATGGACATGGCGCACACCGCGAACCCTGCCGAGGAGCCCTCGCTCCGCGACTTCTCCGTGAAGCAGACCTTCGAATGGCGTGCCAGCGATGCCTTCGCCGACACCTACCTGCTCATGGCGGCTCTCTGCTGCGCCGCACGCCACGGCCTTGAAGCGCCCGAAGCCCTGGAGGTGGCACAGCGCACATTCGTGGAACTCGGCGTGAACATCCACGACCGCAGCAACAAGCAACTCCAGGAGTCGCTCGAACAGCTTCCCGCAAGCTGTGCCGAAGCGGCCGATGAACTGGAGAAGGACCGTACCATCTACACCGCAGAAGGCGTATTCTCCGACAGCATCATCGACTACACCATACGCTACCTCAAGTCGTTCGACGAGGACTGCCTGCGCCAGTGCATGGCCGGCGACGGTGAGGCTCTGAAGCAGATGGTGCGCGAAAGCATCAACAACGGCTAATCCGTTCCTGCAGCCTACAAAATAACTCCGCCTGACAGACGGATGCCGCGCGACGGTTACAACACATCGCTATCGGGGGGACATCCCTGCCACACCATCGGCAGGAATGTCCCCCCCCCTTTTTGTTTCCGTACCCCGCCAGCAGGTGCTCCATTCCTCCACGCAACTTTTGCCAAGCCTCCCCCACCCTTTTGTGGCAATGCAGTGCGTCACACCCGTCTTTTCAAATTACACTGCAAAATAAACAAAGGCCTCCGCCAAGTGGTGGCAGAGGTCTAAGAAAAGTTCATTATCAAATGAAATTTTGTGGAAATGCCAAATAATTATTGGCATTTCCTATGATGAAATCAGTCTGAATTATATTTCTCCATGACGTGTTTGAACTCTTCAGGATAGTTTGCTTTCAAATAAGCCATTTGATAAGCCAGCCAAGTGTAGCAAACAGCATGGGACTTATTAAAAGCATACAATCCTTTCCTCTCCATTTCATTCCATACGTTTTCAAGAGCATTCTTCTTATGGCCATTCTTCATTCCACCC
>SFJN01000214.1 GCA_004555055.1 Bacteroidales bacterium
CTGGCAAGAAGGTAATATGGGGAAAAGTTACAAGAAAGAGTTCCAGGAATGGAAGAGACAGTATGGGGAAGACGAGTTCTGCGATAGTCTTCCGGGCGTTGACCTGCGGATCGGGGACAAGGTGATGTTCACCAACTCGTCAGGAATAACGTTCGGGCCGTATGAGGTGCTTGCGTTTCAGCGGCCTGACAAGTACGGGCGTTGCGTGTTTTTCGATCACGATGCGTATTGGTTTCCGGCAACATTAGAGTCTTTGCGTCTATGTGGAAAAGAAAGAGCCGAAAGATAGAGATAAAGCCGATAGGTGATGCGAGGCCTTATGTCTTGTGGCGCAGGGTATCCACGCAGGAGCAGGAGGCCTCCGGCCTTGGCCTGGAGGCGCAGTTGACCATAGCGAAGATGTTCATGGCCAAAGAGCCGGTGGAGGTGTTCACTGACATTCATTCCGGAACGAAGTTGAAGGAGTGCGGTCAGTTGTGGGAGGCCATACGGTACTGCAAGGAAAATAATTATGTCCTGTGCATAGCCAAGAGCGACCGTCTGAGGTCCGTGTCCGAGGCTTTGGATATCATTGATTCTATGGGTGAGCGGAACGTGGTTATATGCGATCTGCCGACATGTGACAGGTTTGTTCTTACAATCATGTTCGCAGTGTGGGAGCGCCAGGCGCAGATGATACAGATCAACACACGCCTTGCCTTGGCGGAACGTCAGCGCCAGATAGCGGAGAACGGAGGGTTCTTCTCGAAGTCTGGGCGCTGGGTGAAGAAACTTGGCAACCCGAGGGGATATATGCCAAGGCAGGCGATAGTGGCGGCCAACGAGGCGACTGCCGCCAAGGCCGTCGAATGGCGCAAGGAGTCGCCGCTCTTCGCCTGGGTGGAGTTGCAGGTGTTCAAGCACAGGGCAAGGGTTGACATCCTTGCGGACGCGCAGGAGCTTTACCGGAAGCATCCGGAGAAGTACGGTACACGCAACGGATGCCCGTTGAGCAAGGGGATATTAAGCAAGTGGATAAAGATAATTCAGTTAAGCAATGATTAAGTTATTCAAAGTTTACGCCACTGTCCAGCACGAGGACTGGAATGGCGAGGTTTACAACAGGCCGATAGAGTGCGAATGTTGGGCAAATGACGCGGCGGAGGCGAGGAAACTTGTCTTGGACTACCGCTTCGATGACTACAAAGGCATGGATTTTGTAGGTGTCACAGTGGACACCGTTGTCTTTGTGTCGGATTCGATAGAGGACAACGAGCCGCCAGCGATGACAAACTGGGAATATACCGTTTAGGGAGACGGCAAAACTCCACGAAGGCCGGAATATGGCGTTTCCGGCACAATGAATGAAGACGCCCCGAAAAGACACACTTCATTCAAAGCGTAGGACGACAGTGAGGTTCGATTCCTCACCGTGGAGCCACTCAAGGTCTTGGCAGACCTTGCTTGAGGTCCTGAGATATACCATAAGCAAAAAGGGTGCGGAGAATGGATTTGGCTTTAGCCAAGCGGGTTCGATCCCCGCTCGTGCCCCGAAAGCCTCGCAAGCAGACCAAGGTAGCCCAGGAGTTACCTTCCTACCCAAGTAGCGCGGTGACGCGCGAAAAGCCCGGAGAGAAAGCGTCCACGGTGACGCGGGAATACGTAGCGATACTAAAAAAAACAAATTGATGATTTTGACAGACATAAAGGCGGTTCGACTCCGCGCTCCGGGCCAAGTTTATTTATTGTTTAACTTTTAATGATTCAAAAATGATGGAAAATTACATCGGAAGGAAGTGCATCGTGAGATGCTATGGCGCCGGGGTCTTCTTCGGCGAGGTCAAGGAAGTGACAAGCGACGCCAACGGGCTGAACGTCCGTCTTGCCAACGCCCGCAAGGTGTGGTACTGGGACGGTGCGGCGGCCGTGGAGCAGCTTTCGCAGGACGGATGCAACGACAGCAGCAAGATCACGGTGGCCGTGCCTGAACTGGTCGTGGCCGGCGCTGTCCAGATCATCCCTTGCACAGACAAGGCAATAGCAAACATCGAGGCGAAGAAGGAATGGAAGCGATAGAGAAGGATATTGAGCGGTTTTTGGCAGTAGGCTATGGCTCTGGCGCTGGCTATGGCTATGGCTATGGCTCTGGCTCTGGCTCTGGCTCTGGCGCTGGCTCTGGCGCTGGCGCTGGCGCTGGCGATGGCTCTGGCTCTGGCTATGGCTATGGCTATGGCTCTGGCTCTGGCTCTGGCGCTGGCTCTGGCGCTGGCGCTGGCGATGGCTATGGCTCTGGCTATGGCTATGGCTATGGCTCTGGCGCTGGCGCTGGCTCTGGCGCTGGCGCTGGCGCTGGCGATGGCGATGGCTATGGCGATGGCGTCAATGAGTTCAACGGCCGGAAGGTCTATGACATCGACAGCGTTAAGACACTTATCTATGCAGTCAAGGGCGACGCGGCGAGGGGCGCGGTTCTGCGAAGTGACATGACACTGAGGGATTGCTGGATAGCCAGGCGCGGCAACTTCTTCTCCCACGGCGACACGCTGCACGAGGCGGTAGAGGCGGTAGAGGCCAAGTGGAGGGATAACAGGCCGCTGGACGATAGGATAGCGGAGTTCTTGAAGACCCACCCGTCACTGGACGAGCCGTACGGCGACCTGTTCGAGTGGCATCACATATTGACAGGCTCCTGCGAGTTCGGAAGGCGGCAGTGGTGCGAGGAGCATGGCTACAAGCCGACGGACAGCATCACCCTTCGGGCGTTTTTTGAGCAGACGAAGAATGGCTATGGCCGCGATGTCATCAGGCAGGTGGCCAAGGAATACGGGCTGGAGCTATGATGCGCGGATTCATGAATTACTGCGGCTGAGAATATACTTCGGAGGGCATCTCCGAATTGTGGAGCGGGAGTAAGACCGTATCTGATACGGCGTCCCGCGCTTGCACACAAGAATATCACGTGCTTTAGCCGTGGGAGTATGTCAAGGCATGGTGTTCAAACTCTGATAGAGGGACGGGTCTTGGAATACCAAAGAACGACTCAGCGGCAGCAGTGAGATATGCTGATGCGTTGATTAAAGCACTTAAAGAGAAATAGTTATGAATATTGAGGAAAAAGCAAGAAACTACGCAGGATATGATGTAAAGCCTACGCCAGATATAGTCACCGAGATAAGGATGGCCAGAATACGCGATGATTTCAAAGCAGGAGCTGAATGGATGCTTGAAAAAGCCTGTGAATACATAAGGAGTCAATATGCAGTTCACTACCAAGAATGGTATGAGTTGGCTGAAGAACGTGTTAAACAATTCAAGAAAGCAATGGAAGAGTGAATTATGACAATAGGAGAAAAAGCAAGTGAATATGCGGAAAAATGTTTTCCATCTGACGATATAGTAATTATGTTGACATACTCCCACGTGCTTTAGCCGTGGGAGTATGTCAAGTACAGTTGACGAATTAAACAAGGATTGAATATGACAAACGAAGAGTTTAAGCGAATCGCGTTCAAATATGACGGCGAGGGAAAGCCGGTGACTTTCGGGAGCCGGAATGTTCTTCACGAGGGAGGAACGCAGGAAAATCAAAAGGCGCATCGAGAAGGGATATTCGGTGAGCGAGGCAATGAATAAATTATGCGAAGGACAAAGTTAGTGGAGATGATTCCGCTTGACGCTCCCAGCGAGTGCCAATACAACTGTGTTGGCTGCGAGCATCTGAATGGCTTTGTGTATTACGGCAACGATGATGTCGAGGTCGAGTGCGACCTGGACGAGGAGGACGGGCAATGACGGAAGATTACACTGACGTATATCACGATGAGAACGG
>SFJN01000215.1 GCA_004555055.1 Bacteroidales bacterium
AGCATGCAGCATGGTACCCTCTCCCAAACGGAACGCCCAGACGGATTGCTGCTGTCCTTCTTGCAGCTTGGAGGCCACATAGCCGTTCTTAAGCTGCTCATCATTTACCTGCGTTCCCTTGGAAGAACCGTGCGGAGCGTTGAGATAATAGGTGTTGCTTACCTCCACCTTACTGCCGTTGCGTGTGATGATTTCACTGTTCTCGTAGCTCACTGTAAAGTTGACATTTAATGTACCAGTAACGAGACAATTCTTGATCGTATTTCCGCCGGAACTGGCCCAGCCGAGGATGCCGGCGCAGTTGTAGCTGGTGGCGCTATGTATGATGCCGGTGAAGGCACAGTTCTCAATATAGACTGGCTTGGTGGCCAGGCCTACGATACCGCCATGGGTAGCGTCGCCATTGACTGAAGATTGGATGAGCACAGCGCTCTGACAGCCTGAGACTGTAGAGAGATGGTTGTTCGTTACGCCCACGATACCGCCGGCGTACTTGGCCGAAGTATTGATCAAACCCTCTGTCCTAAGTCCTTTGATGGTCGCGCCGTCGATATAGGCGAAGGGGGCAGCTCCTTCAGCTTTTTGGAAGAGGCCCAGGGTGAGCATGTGTCCCTGCCCGTCGAAGGTGCCTTGATACGGACGTGTGGAAGTACCGGCCATCGTGTTCACGGCTTCGGTGATGTCCTTAGTCATCTTCGCGGCCAGCTTTGTGTTGCCGCCGTTGACGAGCGCGCAGAACTTCTCCCAGGTCACTCTGTTGCTGATAGTGAAGAAGTCGGAACTCTTGATGTTCACCGTGACTCGGGTGTCTTGAGCGACGGGGCTATCGTTGGTAAAGTCAGGAGTGAAAGAGAAAGTCTCATAGTAATACGTGTCGTTGTAAGCATTCCCTAAGAGGTCCTGCAATGTAGGCACGCCGCCAAGGAGCTTGCCGCCGGTGTTGGCGTAGCGGTTGATCTTCACGGTGTTGTTGTAAACGAACTCCACCTTGTTCACCTCCTTTTCACCATTGAAGACGAGCATCGGCTCGTTGTCGCCCGGAAGGTTCTGGCTCCAGCCTTTGGTGCCAGTGCCGTGCTGCAGGGCGTAAGTCACGCTGCCGTTCTTAGCCTCGTCGGAGGTCACGGCCGTCGCAGTGCCCTTGGTACGCCACGTGCTGGCTCCGATGCCGTTGAAGCAGTAGAAGTTATTGGAGCCGCTGACCGTGATCTTGTCGGAAGTATAAACAAGCGGGTGGACATCCACGATGTTCTTATACGTGCCGGCAACATAGCAGTTGTTGAAGCTCGATCCCGAGCCTGCCGACCAGCCCAAGAGCCCCGCGATGCCGCTCGTCCGGCTGCCCTCCGGACCGGAGAAGCTGCCGGAGAACTTGCAGTTGTTCATCGTTATCACCTTTCCCTCGCCATGGCCTACGAAGCCGCCGCTGTGCTGGTCCTGGTCGCCGGTGAGGGTGAAACTGATGGCTACGGCTACCTCGCAGTTGTTGATGGTCACGCCATACGCGGCACCCACGAGACCGGAGGCGTGCGACTGCGGATAACCATCCCCAGTGGCCGTCTGCCGAATGGTGCCTGCCGTCTTGAGATTCTCGATAACGGCGCCTTCTACTATGTTAACCCACATTGCAACGGATGATGGCATTGATTAGTTAAAAATGGTTATCTATCTCGTTAAAAAGGGTGTTTTCATCCCCCAAATGTCCTCAAAACTATAAAAATCTCTAATATCTGGTGCTGTTTTGTTTCAACCTCTCAATGTGGTACACCCAAGGAGTTGGGATTCTCGGGATTTGGTATTATCTTTGCACCATGTTCATCACCAAGGCAAAGAAATATCGGCAGCAGGATGACGGTACCATTTTGGCGTACAGCTATTACCGTCTGACGAAGTCTTTCCGCGATTCAAGCGGTAAGATACGCAAGCGCAATGTGCTTTGCCTGGGTGAGCTTGACGGCTATTCTAAAGGTGAGCGCGAGGAGCTTGCCGATATGCTTACGGAAATGATAGAGAATGGCCAGCATGTAATTACGGACAATCCCAAGCTCCGCCAGGCTGCCCTTGACTTCTACCTCAAGTACCGTGAGAGCGACTATGCCCGGGAGAACGACCCCGTGCTGCGCGAGGAGGCACTCCGTCGCGAGAGGGAGCAGAGGAAGGACTTGATAACAGTCCATATAGACAGTCTGACCCAACGCGAGGCACGGACGATTGGGCCGGAGGCTTTGTGTCACTCCACGCTGAAGATGCTACAAATAGGCAAGTTCCTATACGCCAAGGGTTGGAGCCGCGATCAGGTGACACTTGCCATGATGCAGATCATCGCCCGTTCCATTTATCCATACTCGGAGCTCAAGACAGTAAGGTATCTCAAGGAGAATACTGCGTTGGCGGAGCTCTTCAAGTTTAGCAAGGTGAAGATTACCAAGGATGCGCTCTATAGGAGTGCCCTCCGTCTTTGGGATGTTCACCGGGAGCTTGAGGACTGGCTCCACCAACGCGTGTGCAACATGTTCCAGCTGGAGGAGAAGATACTTCTTTTCGACATCACCAATGCCTACTTTGAGGGCAGAATGGAAAACTCTGACCTGTGCCGGTTCGGCCGCAGTAAAGAAAAACGCAACGACTGCAAGATCGTGGTTCTCGCCGCGGTGGTGAATACAGAGGGGCTGCTTGTAAGAACAGCCATCTACGAGGGTAACCGCCAGGACAGAACCACACTCGAGGAAGTCATCGGCTCCATATCCAAGGAAACTTCTCCCGATGCCAAAAAGATAGTGGTCATGGATGCCGGGTTCTACACCAAGGACAACATTGAATGGCTGACAGACCATCATTTTGACTACATCACAGTGTTGCCTTCCGGTGATGCGAAATTCTCCGCTGCCAGCAACAAGGTCGTGCACCATCAAGACTGTAAGAAGCAGGAAATACGGCTTCAAATGGGTTCAGTCACAATCGACGGCATGGATCGCAAGGCATTGCTTGTGGACAGCGACGCCAAGACCACAAAGGAGCGTTCCATGTACGACAGGGCATGCCAATGCTACGAAGAGGGACTTGAGGCTGTCAGGGCAGGTATACTCAAGAAGGGCGGAACAAAGAAAAGAGACGCCGTCAACAAGCGTATCGGCAAACTGGACGAGAAATACGGCGCCATCCGAAAAAGCTTCGCCATCGACCTCACCTACGAGGGAGAAGGCAAGGATGAGAAGGTGGTGTCCATCTCGTGGAAGAAAAACGGCGGGCAGGTTGACACCGCTAAGAAGTTCCATGGAAAATATGTCCTGATCACCAGCCTTGATGAGAAAGAAGAGATTAATGTCTGGAGATTTTATAATGTGATAAGAACTGTGGAAGAGACCTTCCATACCCTCAAGAGTGACCTCGACATCAGGCCTGTCTACCACAAATCCGACGAAGGCATCAAGGCACACCTGAATCTTGCCGTACTGGCTTACTGGCTGGTCTCCGTGACCAAGTACAGGTTAAAAGTGAAGAAGTACGACAATGTCAGATGGGACGAAATCATACGCATAGCGAGCACGCAGGTGCTTGTCACTGCAGAACTGAAAGCAGAAGACGGTGAGACCATACGGGTGAGGCAATGCACTGAGGCGGAAGAGAAGCTATCCAACATCTATCGCATGCTCGGAATCAATCCACATCCGTTGGGGAAAATAAAATCCGTGGTACACCCAAAGCCACCCTCAAAAAATGCCAATACTGAGAATCAATCAGTTACATGAGATATATCTGCAATGTGGGT
>SFJN01000029.1 GCA_004555055.1 Bacteroidales bacterium
GTATCCATTTTGCAGGAACACTGATAAAATGAAGGATGAAGGCTTTAAGCCTGCTTGTCTTCTTAAGGGGCTCCACCTTTTCGCTGATATTTTTTTGTGCACGTCTTGCAGTGTGACGGGAAAATTGTTTTTTTGTTTTTGTTTCCATATACCCTCACTTTCACCACGTGGGGGAAACGTTCACAATATACATTTTGCCGTTTGGCATTTGAATATGCGACAAAATATGTAGAAATCACGTAAGGAAAGCCTTTCTTTCGGAAATAATTCATAATTTTGCCTCCGTTTGCCTTTGTGCTGTCTCCGTCCGGTTACAGAAGGGCTCAACGTAATCCCCCTTCCTGATGTCCCCCCTCAAAAGATACCCTTTTATGAAGTCCCTCCTTTTCATCCTCCTCCTCTTCACGGTCCTCCCTGTCCGTGGTGCCGACGACGATGTGGTTCGGCTTGCTGCCCGCATGGACGATGCACAGGGCAAGGAACTCTACAGGTTGAGCCATCGGATTTTTGCCCGTCTGTACGAGGAAAAGAGCACGGACAGACTGATATCCTATCCTGCCGACGTACCCGCCGACACCCTCCGCAAGCAGGTTGGGATGGAGGTGGCGTTCTATCTTTTCAACCTTCCCGACTATCCTCAGGCCCTGCATTATGCCCAGTCCGCGTTGGAGCATTGCCGTAAACCAGCAGATATGGGAAACATTGCCGAACTTGAAGCCCTCGTTTCCATCTGCCATTTCCGTCAGAGCGAATACGATGAGGCCCTCCGTCATGCCGAGACTTCGTACCGCATCCGCGAACGCCTCCACGACCGCGGTGGCATGAGCAGTTCGCTTGCCAACATGGCAGCCATACTCCTGACCTCGCAACAGCCCGAAAAGGCATTGCCCTACATCAAACGCGCCATCGCGAACAGCACGGCAAGCGGCGATTCGGTGCGGATGGCCATACAATATGGCATGCAGTCCGAAATCTACGGGGCCATGGAGCGGTATGACGATGCGCTGGGGGCTGCCCGACGTGCCTATCTCATCGACCTCGAAGCCGGCAACACCATGCGTCTGGGGACGAGATTGGCGCAAATGGGCCACATCCTGATGAAAAAGAACCAGCTGGACGCTGCCCGCGACACGCTGCAACATGCCATTTCGCTCCTTGAACATTCCGGCAACGCCCATTCCCTGGCCATCACCCTCACGCAGATGGGAATGGTGCTCAACCGTCAGGGCGAAAGCCGTCAGGCGGTGTTCTACCTGACACGTGCGTTGAGTTTCTTTACCAACCATCACGACCTCTACAACGAACGGAACGCCTGCTACGGCCTCTATGAAGCCCTGAAAGACAGCAACCCCCAGGCCGCTATGCGCCACCTCAAACGCTATGCCGACATCCGCGACAGCCTCTATACCCAGGACATGCAGCGGGAACTGGCAGGTGCCAATGCCCGGTTCGAGGTGGCAAAGGCCCAGGCCGAAAGCGCAGAGAAGGACCGTGACTTCTGGATTGTCATGGCAGTGGCGTTTGCCGTCATCCTGTCCCTCGCAACCATACTCTTTGTCGTAGTCCGCATCAGCCGCCACCGCAAGCAGCGTGCACAGCATCTGCAGGCCGAACACCGGCAGTTGCGCCACGACGTGGAGCAGATACGCGAGGAGCAACGGAGGAAGGACCATTTCTATACCGTACTTACCCACGACATCCGCACTCCCCTGACCATCCTACTCGGATGCAGTGCGAGCCTGCGGCGTGGACTGGCCTCACACACCTGTGTGGATGCCGACATGCCCGACCGCATAGAGCGCCAGGTGGACGGACTGCTCCGGCTGGTGACGCAACTCCTCGACCTGGCCCGTTGCCAGCATCCCACACCTCCCACCAGCTTCTGCCATGGCGACGTGCTGCCTATGGTGAAGGTGCTTGTAGAGGGTTTTGCCGACCTGGCCCGACAGCAGCGGCTGACCCTGCGGATGGAGGCGTCGGCCGAGACGCTGGAGATGGACTTCTCGCCCGACTATCTGCAGAAAATGCTCCTCAACCTCCTGTCGAATGCCTTGAAGAATGCCACCGCTGAAACAGAAGTCAAGATAGGCGTTTCGGGCGATGATGACGGTATGGTGCGCTTCCGTGTTACGAACACCGGTCCCGGCATCAGTGAGGACGACCTTCCGCACCTCTTCGACATGTTCTATTGCCGTCCGAATGCCAAAGGCGCCTGCTCGAGCGGTGTGGGTCTGGCCATCGTGGACCGTCTTTCCAAGGTATGCGGCGGAAAGGTGGAGGTGGAAAGTGCGGAACCCTTCGCTACCGTTTTCTGTCTGACCCTACCCCGGAAACAGCAGGGCGTGGAGGTTGTGCCCATGGTTCCAGAGGACCTCGACGACGTGGCCGAAGTGTTCCGTTCCTACCCCCTCACATCGGGCGAAGAGGAAGAGTTGCCACACTCCGAGGAAGATGCCACGCAGGACAGTGCGCAGCTCGAGGATGCCGGGGAATACGATGCACGGCCCATAGTCCTCATTATTGAGGACAATCCCGACATTTTCCGCCTGCTCGACGATGCGCTCGGCAAGGAATTCAGAATGATTTATGCTGCCGACGGCAAAGAGGGTCTGGACATCGCCATGCAGGTAGTGCCCAACGTGGTGATGACCGACCTGGTGATGCCCCATCCCGACGGCGTGGAAGTGTGCCGGAGGCTGAAAGGTTCGGACGTGACGAGCCATATCCCCGTACTTGTCATTACTGGACGTACAGATCGCGAGACGCGGTTGGAAGTGACAGGCATCGGAGCGGAAGCTGTGCTGACCAAGCCCTTCAGTGTGGAGGAAGTGGCGGTGCAGCTGCGACGGGTCATCCGTCAGCGCCGCATCCTTTACAATTGCTATACGACACTCCATACCAAAGACCTGCAACGTCGGAGTCCGATGATTTCGCAGGCCGACACCGAATTCATGGAGCGTGTGGATTCGCTCTGCATCACCCTTATGGCGTCGTGCCAGTTGTCCGTCGAGGAACTCTCGCGACGTCTTGGTATGAGTACCCGCCAGTTTGCCCGCAAGGTCAGCGCCCTCACCGGACGCACCGCCATTGTGTACATCACGCAACTGCGCATGGGACGTGCCATGAAACTGCTCAAGACCACCGAACTCCCCGTGAACGAAATCATGCAGAAGTGCGGCTACGACTCGGCATCGAACTTCAGCAATGCCTTCAAACTTGCTGTAGGATGCAGCCCCACCGTCTACCGTCGCAGGATGCATCAGGAAAATATGGAAGGAGAAGCGTAGAAATCTTCCCCGCCTTCTCCTCTTCTTTTTCTTCTTCTTGGTTCGGCTTAGGGGTGTTTGCTCCAGGAACTTCGTAAGGTTGGGCAATAAAACAGCGTTGGTGACGTTTTATTGGTCGTAGAAGTTATAAAAGGTGCTCTCTGAAGGGATGAAGCTCCATGCCTCCTTACGCCCTATATCAGAAAAACAGAACGTTTTCATTAAGCCAAATGAGCAATGATGAACTGACGAACGAGCGAGAGGAGAGCGGAGCTTACTCCAGCTATCCCGAGCGAGGAGGAAGAAGACGAAGTCAATTTGCTCAATCATTGCCATGGCGAGAAAACGAAGCCATGCCAAGGTTAAAACCAAGCATTCCCATTGTCGACAGAAAAGAACCATAAGGAAGCCAGTGTGGCGCGCGTGCTCAAATATACGGGTATATTGGGCGGCGTGCAGGGACTGTATGTCCTGCTGGGACTCGTACGCAATAAACTCACTTCCATCCTCCTTGGCGTTGGAGGCGTGGGGCTTATCGACATGTACAGCCGTACGGCCGACCTCATCTGCAGCAGTACGAATCTCGGCATCTCCTTCGGTGCCATACAGCATATTGCCGAGCTCAACGACAGGGGTGCGGACGAAGAAGGTTTGCCGTTGGCACCTGCCGACAATCCCCAGTTGGTGCATTATATCCGTCTGGTGAGGTCGTGGGTGGCCTATACGGCCATGGCCGGATTCCTGGTAGCACTCCTGCTGGCACCCATGTGGGCCTTCATTCTGCTCGGCTCCACGCGACATGCCAGCATGGTCGTCCTGCTTTCGCCGTTAGTGCCCGTCTTGGCCCTTTCGGGCGGAGAGATGGCTGTGCTCCGAGGATTGCGCAGGTTGCGCACCATCGCCCTCATCACCCTCTGCGGGGCCTTCACTACACTGCTCATCACTCTGCCCATCTATTATGTGCTGGGCACCACAGGCATCCCCCCCGCATTGGTGGCATCGGCCGCTGTGCTGCTCGTCATGCAATGGTTTGCCGCCCAGCGTATCATGCCCTACCGCATCAACCTCTTTTCGTGGCGCTTCCTCAAACGAGGACGACGGATGTTGCAGCTCGGCGTGGGGTACATCCTCACCGGCATCGTCTGTTCGGGATGCGAACTCCTTGTACGTTCCTATATCGTCCATTACGGCAGTATGGCAGCCGCCGGACTCTTTGCTGCCGGACTGACGCTCACGGTCACTTACACCCGTCTGGTGTTCACCTCCATGGACTCCGACTATTTCCCCCGTTTGTCCGCTACAAAAGGTGATGTGGAGCGGCAGAACACGGCTATAAACCGTCAGATTGACGTGCTCATGTTGCTGATGGTTCCTCTGCTGGTGGTGTTCGCCATCTTCCTCCCCATCATCGTACCGCTCCTGTATACCGAAGATTTTGTAGAGGCCATCCCCATGGTCTATGCCGCCCTTTTCTACATGTTCTTCAAGGCCGTTTCTTCGCCCATCGCCTATCTGTCGCTTGCGCGTAGCCGTAGCAGGCTCTATTTCTTTGTGGAGGTGAGCTACAGTGTGGCGTTTCTGCTGACCGCCGTCGTAGGTTTCTGTCTTTGGGATGTGGTAGGACTCGGAGTAGCCCTTTCGTTGAGCAACCTGATTTATCTGTTTGTCGTGTGGACGGTTTACGGTCGGGTCTTCGGCTTCCGCATGAACGGTGCCACCCTGCACCGTTGTCTGCTGTATTTCGTCATCCTTGCCACGGGCGTGGGAGCCTGCGCTTTAGGTGGAGGCAGCTGGCAGTCGTATGCTGTGGCGGGAACTGCCGCCATTGCCGCCATGTTGCTTTCCGCACTCCTGCTCAAGAATGAGGTGCCGATGCCCAAGCGTTGGCGCAAGTTCCTGCGCAGGAAATGAAGGGTGTAGGGAATGAAAAGCAGTGGAATGCAAGAAAGAGAATGCAAAAAGCGGACGAAAATCAAATATTTTCGCAAAAACGCTCCCGAAAACTTGGAAGCGTATATAAAAGATGTTAAATTTGCAAACGAATAAGTTCGTGAGGGGCTCGTGAGACGCTCCTCACTTCTTTTTAGGGGTGTTAAGGAAAATCCAACACCCCCTTAATTAATGACCAGGATGTCCAGGGCTTGTTGGTTGAAAAAACCGGAAACAGCTTTGCACGAAATGGTATTTAGTGCCCACTGAAGAAATGATCAGCAAAGAACTTGTCAGAAAACTTGTAGACCAGTGGTTGGACGATAAGGAGTATTTCCTTACCGACCTCACGATTAGTGCCGATAACCGTATTGTAGTGGAGATAGACCACGAAGAGGGTGTGTGGATAGAGGATTGCGTCAATCTTTCGCGGTTCATCGAGGACGGTCTTGACCGCGATGAAGAGGATTTTGAACTTGAGGTGGGCTCGGCAGGTATCGGGCAGCCCTTCAAGGTGCGACGGCAATACGAAATCCATATCGGCGACGATGTAGAAGTGCGTACCGCAGAAGGAAAAAAACTCGTGGGAACGCTGGACGATGTGGACGAGACGGGTTTCACCGTCATCACCGAAGAGAAGGTTAAACACGAAGGGGAAAAACGTCCGCATATCGAAGAAGTGGAACACCGGCTCGACTTCAGCGACGTGAAGTGGACAAGACTCCATATCAATTTCAAGTAGAAAAAAGAAATACAATATAATGGCAAAGAAAGCATCCCAAGAACCCGTCCAGACGCTCATCGAAACCTTCAGGGAGTTCAATGAGACGAAACAGATTGACGAGACCACCCTGCTGGGTGTACTCGAAGAAAGCTTCCGTAGCGTGATTGTGAAGCTCTTTGGAAGCGATGACAATTACAATGTCATCGTCAATCCTGACAAGGGAGACCTTGAAATCACACGCAGCCGTGAGGTAGTGGCCGATGATGAACTCGTTGACAGCAACCGTCAGATTCCCCTTACCGAAGCCCAGCAGATTGAAAGCGATTTCGAAATCGGAGAGGAAGTGACTGAACAGGTGAACTTCGAAAGTTTCGGCCGCCGTGCCATCCTTACACTTCGTCAGACACTGGCAAGCAAAATCCTTGAACTCGAGCACGAAACGCTCTACAACAAGTACAAGGACCGTGTGGGAGAACTCATTACCGCCGAGGTATATCAGGTGTGGAAAAGCGAGACACTCCTCGTCGACAGCGACCACAATGACCTCCTCCTCCCCAAAAGCCAGCAGATTCCCCGCGACTTCTACCGCAAGGGAGAGAACATCCGTGCTGTCATCTACAATGTGGACAATGCCAACGGAAACCCCAAAATCTATGTCAGCCGTACCTCGCCCGAATTCCTCCGTTGCCTCCTGCAACTGGAAATACCGGAAATTGCAGAGGGTGTCATCCGTCTTGTCGACGTGGCACGTATTCCCGGCGATCGCGCAAAGATCAGCGTAGCCACCAACGATCCCAACATCGATCCCGTAGGAGCCTGCGTAGGTGTCGGAGGTTCGCGCATCAACAGTATTGTCAAGGAATTGCACAACGAAAGTATCGACGTCATCCCCTATAGCGACAATACCGAACTCTATATCCAGCGTGCACTGAACCCTGCACGCATACTCGAAATCAATATTGACAACGAAAAGCGCAAGGCAGAGGTGTACCTTGAACCTGACCAGGTGAGTCTGGCCATCGGAAAAGGCGGACAGAACATCAAGCTTGCCTCCATGCTCACCGGCTATACCATCGATGTCTTCCGTGATATGAACGGTGGACAGGTTTCGGACGACATTAACCTCGACGAATTCAGTGACGAGGTGGACCAGTGGGTGATTGATGCAATCAAGAATCTCGGATTTGCGACGGCAAAGGATGTGCTCAAGGCTCCAAGAAACATGCTCGTCACAAAGGCCGACCTCGAGGAGGAAACCGTAGACCATCTGCTTGCCGTCCTCCGGAAGGAATTCAAGGAGTTTGAAAACAAGGACTGATTCGTCGAAAGGTCACCGTACCCGTCCCTTTCTTTCCCTGCTTCCTGCCGCTGTGAACTCACACCGCATCCCACAAAGCCGCTTCCCCGGAACACCGCACGGCGACCATCCGGAATCCCCTCTTCATTGCAGGCTTTGACTGTCAGCAGGCTCCGGCCAAGCGAAAATACGGAGGTATCCCATACGATGCCATCCTATAGTTGCCGTCGGAGGACCGATGATTCCCAACTCCACCTTTCCACCCTAAAAATACAGTAAATGCGTCTAAGCAAAGTTACAAAAGATTATAATGTAAGTCTTCAGCGTGTTGTTGCCGTCCTTCAGGAGCACGGAGTCGCTGTTGAACCTAATCTCAATAGCAAAATCGACGATAAGTATGCCGAACTTTTCGCCGAGAAATTTGGTGCCGACAAGGCACGTAAGGACCAGGCCGAAAAACAGTTCCAGGGGCGCCGTGTGGAAAAACGGCAGGCGTTGGAGCAGGCCCGCATCGAACGCGAGGCGGAAAAGGCCGCCGAAAAGGCTGAAGCCGAGAGAAAAGCCGAAAAAGCTGTGCCCGCTGCTCCCAAGGCTGAAGGACAAAATACAGCACTTGCCGGAAAGGCAGGAGATGAAAAGGTGCAAAGCGTGGAAAACGTGAACGCTGCCGAAAGACAAGAACAAAGGGAGGAAGCCGCCGAGCAGAAGCACGACGAAGCGCCCCTCAGAAAAAAAGAGCCCATCGGAACGGTGAGTGAAGACGGAGTGTTCAAACTCAACTCCACACCTTCGCTTGACGGTCCCAAGGTGCTCGGAACCATCGACCTTTCAACCCTTAACTCCAATACCCGTCCGGCAAAGAAAAAGGACCGGAAAAGGGGAGGAGGACAGCAGCAAGGCAATGCTGGAGCTGCCGGTGGTGAAAAGAAAAAACGCCCCCGTGTAGGACGCGAACGTGTCGACGTCAGTGCAGAAAGCCGTAATGTGCAGGGAAATGCACAAGGCGACAAGAAGAAAAAGAACCAGGGCAACGGTGGAGGCAATGGCGCCGGAAATGCCGCACGCCAGCAGAATGCCAATGCACAGGGCGGAAAGAAGCGCGGAAAGAACCAGCCCAAGCAGGAGCCTCAGCAGATCAGCGAGGAGGACGTAGCAAAGCAGGTAAAGGAAACGCTTGCACGCCTGCAGGGCAAGACCAAGGGTGCCAAGGGTGCCAAATACCGTAAGGAAAAGCGTGAGGCTGCCCGTGAAAGGGCCGAAGAGGAAATCATGCAGCACAATGCCGAAGCAAAGGTCCTCAAACTTACGGAATTCGTTACGGCCAACGAATTGGCTACCATGATGGATGTGCCCGTGACCAAGGTCATCGGTACATGCATGAGCATCGGCATCATGGTCAGCATCAACCAGCGTCTTGACCAGGAAACCATTGACCTCGTGGCCGATGAGTTCGGATTCACTACTGAATTCGTCAGTGCAGAAGTCAGCGAGGCCATCGTGGAAGCCGAAGACCGTGAGGAGGACCTTGTGGAGCGCGCTCCCATTGTCACCGTCATGGGTCACGTCGACCACGGTAAGACATCGCTTCTCGACCATATCCGCAATGCCAACGTCATTGCCGGCGAGGCCGGAGGCATCACCCAGCATATCGGTGCCTACAACGTGCGTCTGAAGAACGGACGTGAAATCACCTTCCTCGATACCCCCGGTCACGAAGCCTTCACAGCCATGCGTGCACGCGGTGCACAGGTGACGGACATCGCCATCATCATCATCGCTGCCGACGACAACGTCATGCCGCAGACCAAAGAGGCCATTAACCATGCCGTGGCTGCAGGAGTACCTATCGTCTTTGCCATCAACAAGATTGACAAGCCCGGAGCAAATCCCGATGCCATCAAGACCACCCTGGCGTCCATGAACTTCCTTGTGGAAGAGTGGGGCGGCAAGTACCAGAGCCAGGACATTTCGGCCAAAAAGGGCATCGGAGTCTACGAACTCCTCGAGAAAGTCCTCCTCGAAGCCGACATGCTGGAACTCAAGGCGAACCCCAATCGTAATGCTACGGGAACCGTCATCGAGTCGTCGCTTGACAAGGGACGCGGTTATGTAGCTACCGTACTTGTCAGCAACGGTACCCTCCATCAGGGCGATATCGTGGTTGCCGGAACGAACTACGGACGTGTGAAGGCTCTCTTCAACGAGCGCGGCCAGCGCATCACCGATGTAGGTCCGGCACATGCCGCCACCCTGCTCGGATTTAACGGTGCACCCCAGGCCGGCGACCAGTTCCACGTCATGAGCACGGAGCAGGAAGCCCGTGACATTGCCGGAAAACGTCTCCAACTCCAGCGCGAGCAGAATTTCCGAACTGCCAAGATGCTTACCCTTGACGAAATCGGACGCCGCCTGAAGATTGGTGACTATCAGGAACTCAATATTGTGGTAAAGGGCGATGTCGACGGTTCTGTACAGGCACTCTCCGACTCCTTTATCCGTCTTTCTACCGACAACATTCAGGTGAACGTAATCCATAAGGGTGTCGGCCAGATCAGTGAGAATGATGTCACCCTTGCCGCAGCTTCCAAGGCTGTCATCATCGGCTTCCAGGTGCGTCCTTCTGCCGGTGCACGCAAACTTGCCGACCGTGAAGGCGTGGACATCCGCCAGTATTCCATCATCTACGATGCCATCGAAGAGGTGAAGGAGGCCATGGAGGGTATGCTCAAGCCTATCGTCAAGGAAGAAATCACCGCTATGGTCGAGGTGCGTCAGGTATATCACATCTCCAAGGTGGGATATGTGGCCGGTGCCTACGTCGTAGATGGAAAGGTAAGCCGTTCGAACAAGGCACGCATCATCCGCGAGGGTGTGGTCATCTACACCGGCGAAATCGATGCCCTCAAGCGCTTCAAGGACGATGTCAAGGAGGTGACGACCAACTTCGAATGCGGTATCTCGCTCAAGGGATGCCAGGACATCAAGGAGGGCGATATCATCGAAACCTTCACTGAAGTGGAAATCAAACAGAAACTCTCATAATCTGCGATATTGCGGAATGGCGGGGCGGCAATGCTTCCTGCCATTCCGTCAATTCGGGATATTAAATATATATGTATAACAGCAATGAAGAAAATAGTTTTCCCCATATGTCTTGCTGCCATGGGGCTTCTCATGACCGGTTGTTTTTCGACCGGTAATGGTGCCCTTTCTTCGCTCATCGGTGGAGCGCAGGGCGGTACGGCTTCAAATATCGCCAGTTCCGTGGCTGGAGCCGTGGCAAACACCGGAACCCTTGAAAACATCCTCAGTTCTTTCCTCGGAAAGACCACGCTCAATGAGAATTCGCTCTACGGCACATGGAATTACCGTGGTGTGGACGTAGCCTTCGAATCGGACAACCTGCTGGCACAGGCTGGTGGTGCCGTGGCTGCAGGACAGCTTGAGAGCAAACTCGACAGCCAGCTTCAGAAATTCGGCCTGAAGCCCGGAAGTTGCTCTTTCACCTTCAATTCCGACCACACTTTCCAGGCCACCATCAGCGGAAAAACCATCGATGGTACCTATACCTATGATGCTTCTTCGCGGAAAATCACACTTACCGCAGCACTCGGTCTCTTCAACCAGACGGCAACTGTAGGCACCACCGCTACAGGCATCAGCCTGCTCTTCGAGGCCGACAGGCTCCTTTCGCTCGTCAGCGCCGGAAGCTCGCTCCTCGGAGGCGGCAACAGCATGCTCTCAAGTCTTTCCTCTCTTGTAGGCAACTACAAAGGCATGAAGGTGGGACTGGGACTTACCAAGTAAAACAGCAATTCTTTCCGAAAACAAAATACAATCAGGTCTATGCAAGATACGAAGAAGATAAAGACGGCGCTTGTTTCCGTATTCCACAAGGACGGTCTCGACGAACTGCTCGCCGAGCTCCATGCACAGGGTGTACAGTTCCTTTCTACCGGAGGCACCCAAAGTTTCATTGAAAGCCTCGGCTATCCCTGTCAGAAGGTCGAGGATGTCACCACCTACCCCTCCATACTTGGCGGACGTGTGAAGACACTTCACCCCAAAGTGTTCGGAGGAATCCTCGGCCGTCGCAGCCTTGAGAGCGACCGCGAGCAGATGGCAAAGTACGAAATCCCCGAAATCGACCTCGTCATCGTTGACCTCTATCCCTTCGAGCAGACCGTTGCCAGCGGTGCGGACGATGCTGCCATCATCGAAAAGATTGATATCGGTGGCATTAGCCTTATCCGTGCCGGCGCCAAGAACTTCAACGACGTGGTCATTGTACCCTCGAAGGCTGAGTATGCCGCTCTCCTCGACATTGTCAAGAAGCAGGGAGCCGCTACGACACTCGAACAGCGTAAGTGGTTCGCCACCCAGGCTTTCGGCGTAAGCAGCCATTACGATACGGCCATTCACAACTGGTTCTGCAAGTGACAATACAGCATACGGCAGGACAGCCGTCATAGAAAAACTTTATCCTCTTCCAATCCAACAGCAAGAAATGGGAATGTTCTCGAACTTCTTTTCCTTCAAACGTTTCTTCTCTATGAAGCGTGAGTTGGCCATGGACCTCGGTACCGCCAATACCATCATCATTGCCGATGGTGAGATTGCCGTCAACGAGCCATCGGTAGTCGCACTTGACCCTCACACAGAGAAGACGATAGCCGTCGGTGAGCGTGCAAAACTCATGTACGAGAAGACCAACGACAAGATACATGTGGTACGCCCGTTGCGCGATGGTGTCATCGCCGACTTCAACGCCTGCGAGCTGATGATGCGCGGACTCATCCAGATGGTGAGCACCGGCCGTCATCTTTTCACCCCCACACTCCGTATGGTCATCGGTGTCCCCTCGGGTTCTACCGAAGTGGAGCTCCGTGCCGTCCGTGACTCTGCTGAGCATGCCGGCGGACGCGATGTGTACCTTATTTTCGAGCCTATGGCCGCAGCTATTGGTATCGGTCTCGACGTCAATGCCCCTGAGGGACAGATGGTAGTCGACATAGGCGGTGGTACCACCGAAATTGCCGTCATCTCCATGGGAGGCATCGTTAGCAACAACTCCATCAAGATGGCCGGTGACGACTTTACCGCCGACATCCGCGAATATATGGCACGCCAGCACAATGTCAATGTGTCGGAGCGTATGGCTGAACGTATTAAGATCAATGTCGGCTCTGCCCTTTCTGAACTTCCTGCCGATGAGGCTCCCGAGGACTTTACCGTTCACGGCCCGAACCGTATTACGGCATATCCTATGGAAGTGCCTGTGTGCTATCAGGAAATTGCACACTGTCTGGAGCGTTCTATTGCACGCATTGAGACCGCTGTCCTCAACGCCCTTTCCAACACTCCTCCCGAACTGTATGCCGACATTGTGAAAAACGGCATCTACCTCACCGGAGGCGGTGCATTGCTCCGTGGCCTTGGCAAGCGTCTTACCGACAAGATCAATATCCCCTTCCATGTGGCAGAAGACCCTCTTCTCTGCGTGGCACGTGGTACCGGCAAGGCACTTGAGAACATTGACGACTATCCCTGTCTGATGCGCTGACAACGGTGTGCGGCACTTTCCCCCTTATTCCGGCTTCGCCTTCATGCTTTGGAAGGCGAAGCCGTTTTGGCACGCTGTAGGACAAAATCCTGTACACTCCTAATGCAAGTGGGCTTCTGCTGCCTTCCCCCTCTCTATAATTCCCTCCAAGATTCCTGAAATATGCAAGTGCTACTCGACTTCCTGCGCCGCTATAACTATCTGTTCCTCTTTCTGATACTGGAAATCTTCAGCATCCTTATGCTGGTACGTTTCAACCGGTATCAGGGATATGTATGGCTTACCGGCGCCAACGAGGTGGCAGCCTCCGTCAACGGTGCCTATACCGGTGCCGTAGCCTTCACCGAACTCCGTGAGGTGAACCGCTCCCTTACGGATGCCAACATCCGTCTGCAGCAGGAAAACCATGCCCTGCGCGAGGCTCTTGCCGACACGAAGTACGACACGACCTATACCCACCGCCGGGTGCTCGATGAACTTCAGGGTTACCGCCTCATTCCTGCACGGGTGGTAGGCAACAAAATCAGGGTAGGTGCCGACAACTATCTTGTCATCGACCGTGGCAGCAGTGACGGTGTGACGGCTGAGATGGGTGTGGTGAGCGGCGGCGGAGTAGTGGGCATTGTCTATCTCACCGGCCGGCACCATTCGCTGGTGATGCCTGTCACGCACAGCAAGTCGAGCATCTCATGCAGCGTGCGGGGACAGAACTATTTCGGTTATCTGCAGTGGGACGGTAGCAACACGCGTACGGCTTATGTGGCTGATGTTCCCCGCTATGCCAAGGCCCGCAAAGGACAGGTCATCGAAACCTCAGGATATTCCAGTGTCTTCCCTCCGGGTATCTTCGTCGGCCGCATCCATAAGGTGAGCAATGCTTCGGACGGACAGAGTTACCGCCTTGATGTAGTCCTGGGCAACGATTTCGCCTCACTCCGCGATGTCAGTGTGGTGGCCACGCCCTATAAGTCGGAAATCGATACACTCAGACGTCGTGCGGAATTCATCGACATGAACAGCGAAGACTGATTTTCTTCTTTCTCCCCTTGTTCCTCCTCCAGCCGTATACCTGTCACACATTCTCCCTCCCCCCATGTTTCCCGTATCCCTCCAGTATTTCTTCTTTGCCGTTGTGCTGACCCTGCTGCAGGTGTTGGTGTTCAACCACATCCACATCTTCGGCTATGCCACTCCCATGCCCTTCGTGTATCTTGTGCTGATGCTTCACAGCAACACCCCACGATGGATGTATGTGATGTGGGCTTTTGTGGCAGGTATCGTCATCGACATCTTCAGCAATACCCTTGGGGAATGTGCCGCAGCCATGACGTTCCTCGGACTCATTGCTCCACGTCTGCTTGAGGCTTTCTCTCCTGCTGACCATGGCGACGAAGGCTTCATCCCCTCGCCGCATACCATGCAGTGGAGCGGTTATGTGCGGTATGTCGCCACCGCCACCTTTGTCTTCACATCCCTCTTCTACCTTATGGAGAGTTTTTCTCTGTTCGATATCGTGCGTCTTTGCATACACATTTTCTCATCTTCGCTGTTGACCATCCTCATTGTCTGTGCTGTCGGACATCTCCGGCAGAACATCTCCCGGGGTTAGGCGTTTCCGGACCCCATAAATTAGTTTTGCAGAACACCTGTATTATATATTCTGAATGTCCAAGGATTACAGTTTCGAAAAGCGCAAATATGTTATAGGTGCGGTGGCTGTGGCCATCGTCGCCCTGTACATCTTGCGTGTCTTCACCCTGCAGATCCTCAGTGACGATTATCGCCAGCGTGCAGATTCCAACGCTTTCCGCAAGGAGGTGCTCTTTCCCTCACGCGGTCTTATCCTCGACCGCAAGGGACGTCTGATGGTCTATAACGAACCGTCGTACAATATCAACGTCGTCATGCAGGACCAGCATGGCATTGATACCCTCGACTTCTGCAATACTGTGGGCATCACCCGTGAGGAATACATTGCCCGTATGGCTGACATCAAGGATTCGAAGAAACATCCAAACTATTCGCGCAATACGCCCCAGCTTTTCATGAGTCAGATTCCTGCTGAGGAGTTTTCGAAAATCCGTGAAAAGCTCTTCCGTTTCAATGGTTTTTCTGCCGAGAAGCGCTCCGTCCGTTGTTATGCCGGTCCGTGGGCGGCCCATGTGCTGGGCGACGTCGGTGAGGTGAATCAGGCCGACATCGATTCCGACTCCTATTATAAGAGTGGAGACTACATCGGGAAGCTCGGACTTGAACGTTCGTACGAAAAAGTGCTCCGCGGGGAAAAGGGCAAGCGCATCATGCTCCGTGATGTCCATGGCCGTACCAAAGGACATTATCAAGACGGAAAATACGATGTGGCTCCGGTGCCCGGCCGCAACCTCACGTTGGGTATCGACCTCGACCTCCAGGCCCTTGCCGAGCGTCTGCTGGAGGGAAAACTCGGAGCCATCGTCGCCATAGAACCCTCTACCGGCGAGATACTCTGTATGGCCTCTTCACCCAGTTACGACCCCCGGCAGATGGTGGGACGCGACCGCGGGCGCCATCACCGCGAACTCCAGGACGACCCCATGCGTCCACTCCTCAACCGGGCCATCATGGGATGTTATCCCCCCGGTTCTACCTTCAAACCCACGCAGGGTCTTATCGGTCTTGAAGAGGGTGCCATACTGCCCAATACCGCCTTTCCCTGTGCCCACGGCTTCAACTACAAGGGCCTTCACCTCGGATGTCACGGCCATGCCTCTCCTATGCCCCTCATTCCGGCCCTCGGAACATCGTGCAATGCCTTCTTCTGCTGGAATCTCATGCGTATGTTTGCCAACCGTGGCAAGTATGGTTCCGTACAAGGTGCCATGACACGCTGGAAGGACCACCTCGTAAGCATGGGCTTCGGCTACAAACTTGGCATTGACCTTCCCGGAGAGCGCCGAGGAATGATTCCCAATGCACAGTACTACGACAAGGCCTACCGCGGTTCGTGGAACGCCCTTACCGTCATTTCCATCTCCATCGGCCAGGGCGAGGTAACCGCCACTCCCCTGCAGATAGCCAATCTCTGTGCCACCATCGCCAACCGCGGCTACTATTACATCCCTCATGTGGTGCATGCTGTCCAGGGCGGAAGCATTGATACGCTGTATACCCGTCGCCACTACACCATGGTCGACCCCAAATGGTACGGCTATGTGGTGGCAGGCATGCGCAAGGCCGTCCTGAGTGGCACGTGTACAGGCGCCAACATTCCCGGCTACGAAGTCTGCGGCAAGACGGGAACGGCCCAGAACCGTGGTGCCGACCATTCGGCATTCATGGGCTTCGCTCCGATGGAGAAACCGCGCATTGCTGTAGCGGTATATGTGGAGAACGGCGGTTTCGGTGCCCATTTCGGTGTGCCCATCGGCAGTCTTATCATGGAGCAATATCTTAACGGAAAGCTTTCGCCGGCTTCAGAGATGAAGGCCGAGGATTTCCAACATAAGAGAATCAACTACGGTACACGGTCAAGGTGAGGTCTGCCCCTCCTTTCCTGCCTTGCAAAAGGATGAATCCTTTTCTGCCCTTATCGTATATCTTGGCATAGTCTTCGGAAAATGCCCCCCCGAAAAATAAAGAAAAACATTCCGATGCGCGAGAAAAACATCAATCCCATTTTCCGTACCGATGGTTGGGTGCTGCTCCTTTATGTGCTGCTCCTGACTTTCGGATGGTTCAGCGTGTGCGGTGCCAGCCACAACATCGGTGATGTCGATTTCTTCTCTTTCGAATCCCGTACCGGAAAACAGCTGGTTTGGATAGCCTGTTCCCTGGGGCTTGGAGGCATTATATTGATGATAGAAGACCGCTATTACGAAATTCTGGCCGACGTCTTCTATTGGCTGATGATGCTTCTCCTCTTCATCACCCCGTTCATTGCCCACGACGTCAAGGGTTCTCGTTCGTGGATTCCCTTAGGGCCTGTCAGCCTGCAGCCTGCCGAGTTTGCCAAGTGTGCTACAGCCCTTGCCCTTGCCAAACTCATCAACCAATATGGCTTTACGCTCAACCGCCGGCGTTGCCTACTTCGTGCGGCGGCATTGGTGGTACTGCCTTTCCTACTCATTGTCATGCAGAAGGAGACCGGTTCTGCACTTGTATTCTGTGCCTTCAGCCTGATGTTCTATCGTGAAGGCATGCCCGGATGCATTCTTTTCTGTGCCGTGGCAGCCGTGGTGTATTTTGTGGTCGGCATCGGTTACAGCCTTACTCCCCTTCCCGGCACTGCCGGTGATGTCGGAGAATTTGCCGTGCTCAATCTCATATGGCTGTTCTCTGTCGCCATGGTCCGTGTCTATGTCCCTCGTCAGTCCGAGCACGTGCAGCGCCTGCTGCTTGTGGGTGTTGCCGTCAACGTGTTGGCATGGAGCGCCTCGGCCCTGTTTGTGAAATTCGACATTTCGTGGGCCATCATCGCTCTTGATGTCTTTACGGCGGCCTATTTAGGGTGGATGTGGGCAGGACAGCGCCTTACACAATGGTTCCTTATAGCCGTCTTTACCATCAGCAGTATGGGATTCCTCTACCTTTCCGACTTCACCCTCAACCATGTGATGAAGGGCTACCAGCGTACGCGCATCTGTGTGCTGCTCGGAATTGAAGAGGACCGCGATGCCGCATACAATGTCAATCAGTCGAAAATCGCCATTGGTTCCGGCGGACTTACCGGCAAGGGCTTTATGAACGGTACGCAGACGAAACTCGACTATGTGCCGGAGCAGGACACCGACTTCATCTTCTGCACCGTTGGTGAGGAGGAAGGTTTTGTCGGTGCCTCAGCAGTGCTTCTCCTTTTCCTTGCCCTCATCTTGAGGCTGTTGGTGCTTGCCGAGCGGCAGGCCACGGTTTTCGGGCGTGTCTTCGGATACTGCGTGCTGAGCATCCTGCTCTTCCATGTTTTCATCAACATCGGCATGGTCACCGGTCTCGCACCTGTCATCGGCATACCCCTGCCGTTCTTCTCCTACGGCGGCTCGTCACTATGGGGCTTTACGCTCCTTCTCTTCATCTTCCTCCGCATTGACGCAGGGCGGAAACGCAGGTGAAAGCGACCTCCCCCTGCCGTCATCCTTCTTGAATTTGTTGGATTTCATCCTTCGTTTTCTACGCTCGGCATAATCAAAGCAAGCATTTCTTCTGCCCTCGCTTACCGAAAACGTTGTAATTTTTGTAGAAACCTGGAAATTATGTCTTCACAGCATAACCCTTCATCGTCCGATACCACCGCATTCATCCGTGTGGTGTTGTTCGTCATCATTCTTGCTGCCACAGTCTGTGCCGTGGTCTACCTTAAGCGTTCGTCCGACATTCCTCTGACGCCTGAAGGCGTTGCCGCTCGCGATTCTCTGCGCCGTATCGCACATCCCGATACCACCGCCGTCCCCGGCAGTATCCCCGCTGATGCCACTGAAACCCGTTCCGTTCCTTCCGATTCTGTGACGATGGACCTGCGTGTGCCTTCAGATGCCGGTTACGAGGACGGGTATTATGCCGGCATTACTGATGGGGTCGTCGGCGAAGAACGGGCATCGTACGACGAGTCGTCGCAATTCCCCGAGGCAGCGCAGCGCAGGAACTATGCCGAAGCCTATCGTCGTGGATATGCGCAGGGCTATGCCGATGGTCTCGAAGGCAAGGAGTTTGGCATGACCCCCCATAGTCCGGAGGACGAGGAAATCCTTGAAGAGGAGGAAACCTATGAGCAGCAGGGAACACCTTAACCGCCCTTGGTTCAATGCAGTAAGAGTACTTTATAAATCTGCGTGACAGAACCTCGGCGTAGTGTTTGTATGTAGGATTCGCCATATTCTGTATCGTCATCTCCGTTCTTTTCCCTATGCATAGTCACTTGTACTTTTTGTACGGATTAGCATGGACAATTCAGGTTTTTTGCTCCGATGTTGAAAGCATTGGTGAAATATCATCACAAGAGGGTGTGTCAAA
>SFJN01000030.1 GCA_004555055.1 Bacteroidales bacterium
GAAAATCTAGAATTTTCATGACAATGTTCCGTGTCCCTTCCAGAGCGAAAGGCGAGGCTAATTTGCATGATTTGCAATGTTAATATATCAAACAGAAAGTCTCTCCGGATTGCAAATTCTGCGTCGGTTGTCCTAAAATGCCGGGTTTTAGGCCTAATATTACGAAAAAGGGCATGAAAAATGCGGTTCGGAAGGGTGAAAACATCGGACTTCTCGAGCATAAACATCCGTACTTTTAGGGCAAAACATCGGAACTTTGTGTCGAAGAAGTCCGATGTTTCTGCATTTCCGGTCGAAAATGCCGGGAATAACCCCTTTTCTCCGATTTTGCAATATTTCGGAGCGGTGATGCCCTCGGTGGCTTCCGTGGCCCTTCTCGGGGCGTTAACGACGGTTGTCGGCAGCAAAAATAAGCGGTGAAGCTGCAGCTGAAAAATATTGCACACTCGTTCGTTTTCGTCACAATTCCCCGTGGTCTCGGACAGGGTTTGGCTCCGATTTTTAGGTGTACAGTTCCCTTTGTTTCGTTCTGCTCTCCGTTCGGCGGTGGCGTGGCTCCGGTATCCCTTGTCCTTTTTGTCTGAACGGAGTGGACGGATGGTCTATGAAAAGACTGAAAACCGCGGTTCCATCGCGAAAATATGCAGAAAACGGGGCGCACTGACAGGTGCTGTCCTGGTCAGTGCGCCCCGTTTCCGGCATGGTGCTGTGGAGTGGTGTCTGTGCCACATCCGGGAGTGTGGAATGCAGTTCCGCAGATTCCACCTTATTTGTCAGTCGTCAAGGAGCTTGTAGGTCCATTTGTTCTGGTTGTCCTCGCGGCGGTTGGAGTCGGCTTCATCGCCTTCGTTTCCTTCACCTCCATAGGAGAGGCAGAGCATGGGACCTTCCTTATAGATAGGGTATCGGATGACTTGTGGGGGGATGTATTTCTTTTTCATGACTGTGATGCGTATTTATTTACTGTGATGCGTATTTATTTGATGAGGATTTTCTGTCCTTCCCGGATGTAGACTCCGTTTTGGGCTTTTTCTGTGCGGCGTCCCTGCAGGTCGTACGTGGTGTTTGCTTTGTCGGTAGCCATGTTTTCGATGCCTGTCGGCGTGCCGTTGTTCACCACGATGCGGAGCGATGTGCTTTGTGCCTCGTTGAAGTGGAACATTCCGGATTCGAAATATCCGCGTAGCGCGCTGATTTTTGCGTTGCCGTTGACTTTCCAGAGCATGTTGTCCTTGATGTAGTATCCGTCTGTGATGGTCTGCTTCTCCACCCCTACCAGGTCGACATTGTTCGCCGTGGCCTCTACGCTGCCGAGCACCAGTGCAGGAGTGCCTTTGGTGTATGAGGTTTCCTCATCGAAAGTTACGGTGTTATCGTTGTTTCCGGTGACAATATAGTGGGGGAATGTGGCATCGAACGGCAGGTTCACCGTGATGTATTTGTCTTCGGCAACGGTACGTTTGAAGGAGGCTGTGGCCAGTGTCAGCGGTGTTCCCTCCGGAGCCCGCACATTGCGTGCGTCCACGTAGTGGAATGTACCGTTGAGGGCGGTGGCGGCAGTGAGGTCGAGCGTCTGGAGTGCGGTCGAGGGTTCCTGTGCCAGGGCCTCGTTGACGAAGGTGGGCACGACGCCCGAGAGCGCCAATGTGGCTTCTTCGGGGTCTCCAACACGCACATACGAGGTGGTCTCGGCAATTCGGATGTTGCTGCTTACGTCTGTCGCGCTGTTGGCAATGTCTATGTCCTTTATCGTTATGGGGTAGTATCCGGCGGGTGTTCCCTCGGGAACATTCACTTTGATGCTTACTATGTCCCCCGAGTTTCCGCTGAATCCGGTGGTGGTTGTGCTGTAAATGATATAGTTAATCAGCCCTGTGTCATTGTGCTCGTTATTTTGTAGGGTAGCAACAATGTCGCCAAACTTGTCTTTTGGTGCTCTGTCTCCGAAGGTGCCCGAACTTCCGACCCCCCATCCTTTAGGTAATACGATGCTGAATTCCAAAGCGCGCACGTTGTCCATGTTCGGATTGTTCAGCGTCAGCGTGATGGTTCCGACGCTACCCGCCGTGAGGTTTTGGGGGACGACTCCGAATTCATCGTAATCCTGTGCCGAAGCAAAGAGCGAAAATGCGGTGGCGAGGAGTGAAGATACGTATTTTCTCATTTTAATATCTGCTTAGTTGATGAGGAGTTGTGCCAATGCTACAAGGTCGTTCACCTCTACTGTGCCGTTGCCGTTCACGTCGGCTGCGTCGAGGTCAAGCCCTTCGGTGTCGCCACCGATGATGATGCTTGCCAGTGCAATCAGGTCGTTCACGGTGAGCGTACCGTCGCGGTTGACATCGCCGGCAAGTGTCGCGGTGGCATTGGGCAGGTCTACTTCTGCGGGAGTGGCATCGGCAAAGATGATGTTGCTCAGGGTGATGGGTTCGTTGCCCTTGTCGCTGAGCGCCATCGTGAAGAGGACTTCACCGCTTTCACCGCTGATGCTGCTGTTGCTGAGGTTGTATGCCAGCACGCGCACCACATTGTCGGTAGTGTTGATGGTGTTGTACGCCAGCACAAAGTCGTTTTCACTCAGACGGACGCCCTTGACGGGGGCCTCGGTGGTGACGCCTTCTGGAAGGTCGATGTCCATCTGAAACGCCACAAAGGTGGTGGTGTTTGTCAGCGTCACCTTCAGTGTGTTCCCCTCAAGACGGGCCTTGACGACGTCAGTGTCGGCAGCCCACAGGGCAAAGGTGCCGGTGAACAGCAATGTGAGAAAGAGTATGGTTTTCTTCATGTATGTGGAATTTTCGGTGTGGCAAGGGACCGTTCCCAGGGCGGTGTCCGTATTTGACGCTGCCTTTGTGGGGCAGAAGGGTAGCGGACCTTGGATAAAAATCCCTAAAAACGCTTGCAAATTTATAAAAATATTCCGTTTTGCTGCGGATAAAGGCCACTTATTGTGCCCGTTTTTACCGAAATCCCGGGAAAATATGCAGTAAAGGGAGAAAAAACACCTTTGGAACTTCTACTTTTCTGCGTGTGCGTACATTGTTTGTAAATCCGCGAATCGTCTGACTTTCACGTGTTTTGCGCTCCCCGGATGCTGTGGCGAAGCACCAGCCGGCTCTCCGGCCCCATATTGAAAAGCAGGTCAATGATGGAAAGATTGGGGAGAAAACCGTGGCGGAGGCCAAAGACCTGGAAATACGGAACCGGATGGAACGCAGGGTCGGTGTCGTAGGGCAGTTTCGGGCGGATGCTTTGGCGGAAATCGTGTACAGGTTCCTTGCTGGTCAGTCTGAGGGCCTCGGTGTCGAGATAAGGACCGTTGTTCACGCAGACATCGGGATGGTACTCAAGGAGGTCGAGGACAAGATGTTGCAGGGCTTCGTTGAAATCGACAAGAAAGCGGTAGTCCCGGTTGAAGACCGCAAGGAAATCGTCGGCGTAGTATTCAAAGAATGCACTGCGGTCGTATGCCGAGACGATGGCCTGCCAGTGTTGGTGGCGCCATTTGCCGTGCTCGCTGATGCGGATGTCGCGCATGCAGGTCTGTGATGTCCCCGTTGCTTCGGTAACAACGGGTATGGTGAGTGCCAGCGGTCCGTCGTCGGCAGCGATGATGCAGCGGTTGCGGTAGGTCTGTTTCACATAGTGGTCGGCACGCTCCTCCACAATGCGTTCTCCACTGAAGAGCTTGGTGTAGTAATGTATGGGGGCCAGATAGGCAGAGGTGAGAAGGAACATGGGGACAGTGTGCTGAAATATGCGGTGAAATCGCGTTTTTTATAGGTTCCTCTGTGTGGCGGACAGGTGTCCTGTGTTGTGGTGATTCCGTCGGAAAGCCTTGTTTTGCGGCCTCTGTTATGGCGGTATATGAAAAAAGGGTACGGCCTTTTCAGCCGTACCCACGGTGATGCGGTGTAGTGTCACTTGATGTCGCTAACCCACTTGAAGCAGCGCGAGAATCGCAGGTGCCCGTTGGTCCAGCCGTAGTCCTTGTCGGTCGAGAGCCAGATGAAGAGCGGCTTGCCCACAATGTGGTCTTCAGGTACGAAGCCCCAGAAGCGGCTGTCGGCAGAATTGTCGCGGTTGTCGCCCTGCATCCAGTAATAGTTCATCTTGAAGGTGTAGTCCTTGGCCTCTTTTCCGTTGATGAAGATGCGGTTGTCGCGCACTTCCAGACTGTTTCCTTCGTATTCGCGGATGCAACGTTCGTAGATGGCAATGTTTTCCATTGTGAGGTCCAGCTTCTGTCCGCGAGCCGGAATCCATACCGGACCGTAGTTGGCGGTGGACCATCCGGTGGTCATGTTCAGCGGGTAGAGCAGTTCGTCGAGCGCAGGTGCGGGGCGGAGCACACGGCAGAACTCAGGATGCTGCTCCAGCACAGCCTTTGCGCCACGTGTGAGCGGCATGCAGACGATGTTCTCTCCGGCAGGATTGCTCAAGTCTTCCTCCGTAATGCCGTTGTCTTGCATGAAGTCGGGGTCACCGGTGAGCCATTCCGACACATCGTTCATGGTGTATCCGCCTTCGCGGAGGTGTGCCGGAGTGTATCCACGGAGGGCATTCCAGTTCTTCCACTCCACATAGTAGGCCTGCTGTGCCAGTTCAGGTGTGGGCAGTGCCTTGCCGTCGATGTATACGATGTTGTCCTTTACCTGTAGGGTCTGTCCGGCCTTTCCGACGCAACGCTTGACATAGTTTTCGCGGCGGTCGACCGGTCGGCTGATGATTTCGCCGTATTCTTCGGGGTGCTGTGCCACATAGGAACGTCCGGTCTTGTAGAGGACGCTGTAGGCCTCGCGCTGCTTGGCCAGAGGAAGCGTGTCGGAAGGAAGTTCGCACTGCAGAATCTGGCGTCCGAGGTCGTAGCACAGACGGTAGAAGTCGGCCCCCTGGGTATAGGTGGCTACGGTGTCTCCGGCGGGATAGGTGAAGACCACAATGTCTCCGACCTCAATGCTCTCAAGACCTTTCACGCGGCGGTATTCCCACTTCGGCCATTCGATGTAGCTCTTTCCTCCGCCGAGCCATGCCGGCATATTGTGTTGGGTGAGGGGCATGGTGAGGGGGGTGGTGGGGATGCGCGGCCCGTAGTTGACCTTCGATACGAGGAGATAGTCGCCGGTCAGCAGGCTTTTCTCCAGCGATGACGAGGGAATGACGAAATTCTGGAAGAAGAAAAGGTTGAGGAAATAGATGGCGACACCGGCAAATACCAGGGCATCCACCCACGACATGATGCCTCGGAATACCGGATTTTCAAGGTCGCGCCACCATCCCCAGTTGATTTTGTGGGTGATGTAGGCGTCGTAGATGAAGGGGATGACGATGATTCCCCACCAGCATCCTACCCAATAGAGGAAGGCACAGTAGAGTGCGATGAGGATGATGCAGGCCGGCCAGTTTCGGCGTGTCGGGGAATTGTCGGTACGTTGGTTTTTCTTGACCATGGATGTATGGTGTGTTTGGGAGTGATGTCTAATAGTCTTTCGATATTCTGCGGGACGAATCAGAATGTGAAAAGGTCGTCGATGGTCTGCCATCCCGAGTGTGTAGCAAGGAATTCGGCGGCCAGTACGGCTCCGAGAGCAAAGCCCTCGCGGGTGTGGGCCGAATGGGTGATGCTGATCATGTCGGCGGGCGAGTCGTAGGTGACGGTGTGTATGCCCGGCACCTCGTCGCGGCGGATGGCATCGATGCGGAGCATGTTGGCCGGTGTGTCGGTCGAGCCAGTCACGGTGCCGTCGGCCTCGTGCACCACGCCCTTGGTCCAGGTGGCCTTGCGTTGCAATTCTTCGCAGGCCTGTTCGGCAAGTGTGATAGCTGTGCCGGAAGGTGCGTCAAGTTTGTGGATGTGATGTGTCTCCTCGAGGGTGACATCGTACTGCGGGAAGCGGTTCATGATGCGGGCAAGGTGGCGGTTGACGGCGCGGAAGATGGCGACGCCGACGCTGAAGTTGCTGCTCCAGAGCAGGGTGTTCCCTTCTTCGCGGCAGAGACGCTGCATTTCGTCCAGCACATCGCCCTTCAGCCAGCCGGTGCTTCCGCTTACCACCTTTACATGACGCTCAAAACAGCGGCGGACATTGCCCTCCGCCACCTGCGGAGCGGTGAATTCGATGGCCACTTCAGCCGAGCGGAAAGCCTCGCTGTCCATGTCGGCGATGTTGTCGATGTCGATGATGGACACGATTTCGTGTCCGCGTTGGCGGGCGATGGTCTCTATCATGTGGCCCATCTTGCCATATCCTATAAGGGCTATTTTCATCGTTTCCAGGTGTGGGTCCTATTAATTAGCTTTGGTTTCCATGCCCCGTCAGGCGCTGTGGTGCGGCAAACATGGGGAAAGACTCCGGAAAATGCCGGTGTGATGCCTTTCTCCACTACTTGAGGCAGGGACTTTGGAGGCCAAGGCGCAACCCGTTTCAAAGAAAGAAAAACGTGTGGTGGTAATTAATATAACCCACCTAATAAGTAATCGTATGTGCGAAAAAGCTGTGCAAAATTACGCCAAAACGGCTTATTTGCCAAATGTTTTGCTGATTTTCAGCGCATTTCCTCAGGTGACGTATGGTTAAGACCCTATTTTTTTTGCCGTTTCGCCTTTTTCATTTAATTTTGCCGCAAGTATAAATGCACAAACATACAAGAGAAATTATAGAATGAGTCTTAAATGCGGCATTGTGGGTCTGCCCAACGTGGGAAAGTCGACCCTCTTCAATTGCTTGAGCAACGCCAAAGCCCAGAGCGCTAACTTCCCTTTTTGCACCATAGAACCCAATGTGGGTGTCATCACCGTACCCGATGAACGTCTGGCAGTCCTTGCCCCGATGGTCAACACTACCAAAATCGTTCCTACGACAGTTGAGATCGTTGACATTGCAGGTCTTGTAAAAGGAGCCTCCAAGGGTGAAGGACTTGGCAACCAATTCCTTGGCAATATCCGCGAAACCGACGCCATCATCCATGTCCTCCGTTGCTTCGACGACGACAATGTTGTACATGTGGACGGTACCGTCGATCCTGTCCGTGACAAGGAAATCATCGACACCGAGTTGCAGCTCAAGGACCTTGAGACGTGCGAGAACCGCATCAAGAAGGTAGAAAAGGTGGCCCAGGTGGGCGGCGACAAGAATGCACGCATCGAATACGATGTGCTTTGTGCCTACCGCGAAGCCCTCCTTGCCGGAAAGAACGCCCGCAGCGTGGAGTTCGACAGCAAGGAAGAGCAGGTTGCCGCAAAGGGACTTTTCCTGCTGACTTCGAAGCCCGTCCTCTATGTCTGCAATGTGGACGAAAGCGCAGCCGCCGGCGGAAATGCCTATGTGGAGGCTGTCCGTGAGGCTGTGAAGGACGAAAATGCCGAAATACTTGTGGTGGCTGCCCAGACGGAAGCCGACATTGCCGAACTCGAGACGTACGAAGAACGTCAGGAATTCCTCAATGACCTCGGACTTGAGGAGAGCGGTTGCAACCGTCTCATCAAGGCTGCCTACAAGATGCTCCAGCTCGAGACCTTCATCACCGCCGGTGAAATGGAGGTAAAGGCATGGACCTACCGCAAGGGTTGGAAAGCCCCGCAGTGTGCCGGTGTCATCCATACCGACTTCGAACGTGGATTCATCCGTGCCCAGGTCATCAAGTACGATGATTTCGTGCGTCTCGGTAGCGAAAGTGCCGTACGCGATGCCGGACTGCTCCACATCGAGGGTAAGGACTATGTGGTACAGGACGGAGATATCATGCATTTCCTCTTTAACGTGTAGACTTGACAGCGTACTTGGTTATGATAGTCTGGAACCCCGATCTCGTCGCCTTTTCCATAGGCACCATAGCGGTGCGCTGGTATTCGTTGCTGTGGTGCATCGGCCTGGCCATCGCCTATTATGTGGTCATGCGTCTCTATAAGAAACAGGGAATCCCTGAGGAGAAGTTCGACCCTCTGTTCTTCTATTGCTTTGTCGGCATATTGGTGGGTGCACGTCTGGGACATTGCCTGCTTTATGAGCCCGCATATTTCCTTGCACATCCGTTGGAAATGTTCCTTCCCATCCGTTTCGATGCCGCCGGTGACTGGCACTTTACAGGCTATGCCGGTCTTGCCAGCCATGGTGGAACGGCAGGCATTATCCTTGCCCTTTGGCTCTATGTGAAACGTACGGGAGTGAATTTTATACGTGTCATCGACAATATAGCCGTTGCCACTCCCATCACCGCCTGCTGCATCCGCCTCGGCAATCTGATGAATTCGGAGATTGTCGGCAAATATACCGGTTCGGACTACGGCTTTGTCTTCGAACGTCTCGGCGAAACCCTTCCCCGACATCCCGGACAGCTGTACGAAGCCATTGCCTATTTCGTGTTCTTCCTCGTCAGTCTTTGGCTTTACCGCCGTTTGCCCCAGCGCATAGGCACCGGATTCTTCTTTGGTTTCTGCCTCACTTCCATCTTTGCCTTCCGCTTCTTTGTGGAAATCTTCAAGGAAGTGCAGGAGCCTTGGGAACTCGAGATGGTCAGTGCCATCGGACTCAACCAGGGGCAGGTGCTTTCCATTCCCTTCGTCATCATCGGCGTTCTTGGCCTGCTTGGCGTTTACCGGCGATTCGGTGATGCCGGAAAAGCACAGGCATAAGGCGAATCTTACGGTGAAACCGTCGATAATCGAACAGAAGTTCACCGTTATTATTGAACATTATCGTTGCAAAACCTAAAATACCAATTTAATAATCGTATGAAACCAGCAAAAGTTTTCTTTGGAGTGGCCGGTCTTTCCGTCCTCTTCCTTACCAGCTGTAGCAAGCTCGGTGAACTCTCTGCCGACAACTTCACCGTAACTCCCAATCCTCTTGTGGAGAGTGCCAGCAAGGTTCCCGCCACCATTGATGGCCGTTTCCCCGTGAAGTACATGAAGAAGAAGGCTGTGGTGACCGTTACTCCCGAACTCCGCTATGCCGGACAGGCTGTGCAGGGCCAGAGCGCTACCTTCCAGGGCGAAAAGGCTGTGGGTAACAACCAGACCATCAGCTACAAGATGGGTGGCAACTACACCATGAAGACCACCTTCGACTATGTTCCCGAGATGCTTCAGAGCGAACTCTATCTGACATTCGACGCCGCCATCGGCAAGAAGAAGTTTGACGTTCCTGCCGTGAAGGTTGCCGACGGTGTCCTCGCTACCAGCCAGCTTGTATACCGTACTGTGACCAGTGCCAACACCTGCGTGGCAGCCGATGCCTATCAGCAGATTATCGCACAGCACCAGGATGCGCAGATCAAGTATCTTATCAACCAGAGCAAGGTGCGCACCAGCGAGCTTTCCACCACCAGCATCCAGGACTTCGTGAAGGTGCTCCGCGACATCAAGGCCGACCAGAAGTCGTTTGCCCTCGACAACATCGAAGTTAGCGCCTACGCTTCGCCCGACGGTGCCCTCAGCTTCAACGAAAAGGTTGCCTCCGGACGTCAGGAAACCGCTTCGCAGTATGTCAACAAACAGCTCAAGAACATCGAACTTGACGGCACTGTAGACACCAAGTATACCGCTGAAGACTGGGACGGATTCCAGGAAATCGTTGCTGCCAGCAACATCCAGGATAAGGAAGTCATCCTCCGTGTCCTCAATATGTACAAGGATCCCGAGGAGCGCGAGACCCAGATTCGCAACATGAGCGTAGCTTTCCGTGAGCTCGCTGACGAGGTTCTTCCCGAACTCCGCCGTGCACGCCTCACCATCAACTACAAGCTCATCGGACGTACCGACGCCGAAATCCAGCAGCAGTTCAAGGAGGATCCCACCAAGCTCAGCGTAGAAGAGCTTCTCTATGGTGCAACCCTCACCAAGGACACCAACGAACAGAAGAAGTATTTCGAGGCTGCTGCCAAGCAGTATCCCAACGACTACCGTGCTTACAACGGTCTTGCCCAGGTGGCTTATGCCCAGGGTGACCTCGCCGCTGCCAAGAGTGCCCTCCAGAAGGCTGGCGACAAGACCGAAGCCAATGCCAATGCAGCCCTCATAGCCATTGCAGAAGGCAACCTCGACCAGGCTGAAGCCCTCCTCGGCAAGGCCCTCACTGCCGCCAACTACAACGAAGTGCTCGGCAACCTGCAGATTGCCCGTGGCAACTGGAGTCAGGCTGCCCAGGCCCTCAAGGGTGTGAACAGCAACAGTGCTGCACTTGCACAGATTCTTACCAAGGACTATGCCGCTGCAAAGCGTACCCTCGACGCTGTAGCCGCTCCCGATGCCATGACCGCTTATCTCCAGGCTGTGGCTGCTGCCCGCATCGGTGATACCGCTGCTGCCAAGAGCGCGCTGAAGACTGCTGTCCAGAAGGACGCTTCTCTCGCTGACTACGCTGCCAAGGACCTTGAACTCATCCTTGCAGGCGTAAAGTAAAGCCTTGACGTTTCTTAAACGGACTGTACAACATTTGTGCAGACCGTAGCAATACCATACCAGATATGTTGGGGGAGGTGGGTGACAAAACTCCTGCCTTCCCCTTTCTTTTTTCTGTTTTTTTATTTATGAAATCCCCTGTCTGTCTTTTCGCCTTTTTGGTTTTCGTACCGGTATTCTTTTTCCTGTCCTGTGGTCCAGACAGCCATCATGGGCGAATAGAGGGTACCATCCAAGGTGTCAACGAAGCCAATATCCTGGTGTTTTCTCCTCTTGAAGCAGACTACGATAGAGGAAAAATGGACACCATCAAGGTGAAGCGTGGTGAATTCTCCTATGACCGGGAGGTGGAAGGTCCTGTAATCCTTCGTCTGCTTTATCCCAATTTTTCGTATACCTCGTTCGTCATGGAGCCTGGAAAGACGGTAAAACTAAAGGGCGACGGCAACAGACTGAAGGAAATAACCCTTGACGGAAATTCCGACAATCTGCTCCTTACGGAGTTTCGCCAGCGAATGCTCAAACTTTCCGAGAGCGATATGGAGCGCGAGGCCGCCACTTTTGTGCGTTCGCATCCTGCAACGCTGGCAGCCGTTACGGTCTTTTATGATGTTTTCGGTGAGAAGCAGACGCTCGAGCCCAACCCTTCCAAAGCACTGCTTGAGACTCTGCGGAAATCGCAGCCGGAAAACGACATCGTCAAGCGGCTTTCAGACTTCATGTCTCCCTTGCTGGCCACGTCTCCAGGGATGAAGCTTCCGGCATTCAGTGCGACAGACCTTGATGGTAGGAGTTTCACCCAAAACGACCTTAAGGGGAAGCCCACCTTGATTGTGTTCTGTGCACAGTGGCAGGGCAGTTTCTTCCAAATCGGGCGAAAGGCTGAAGCCCTCCGGCAGAATTTTCCCGAGTCGCGGTTCAATATGCTCTTCATCGTCCTCGACGAGCGCGAGAGCAGCCTCCGCAAACGTCTGAAGGCAAGCCCTCTTCCCGGGCGTATCGTCTGTGACACAAAGGGCATGGCGTCCCCGCTTGTCCGTAAACTCGGAATGCGGTATGTGGGAGGCAATATCCTTTGCGACAAGGATGGAACCATCATAGCGCGTGATGTTGAAATAGAAGATTGGGTGGAAAACATACCTTCTTTCCTCAAAGACTGAGAGCACTATTCGCCCGTGTGTTCTTTCGGGGTAGGGAACATCCCCCGTAGTGTTTGTCACATGGTGGCGGTGATGTCCTGACGACGAAAGTAAAAATACCGGAAAAGCCTTGGAATCCATTGCGGGTTCCAAGGCTTTTTCCGTATGGTTGTGAAGGAGTCCTCTATGTAAGGGTTGCGTCAGGAGTTCCTTCTGTAAACCATTATCTTACCATAATCTCGTCGATGAAGAGGAAACCGGGGTTACCCTTGCCTCCATGCCATTCGGGAATGCTGTGTTCCGAGGCGACCTTCACTTTTACATAGCGTGCGCCTGTGGCATCGAAGGTGAGGGAATGCGGATGGATGCCATCGGCATCCTCGCGCTTCATGGCCGGATATTCGGCACGTGCTACGGACGTGAATTCCTTGCCATCGGCAGAAATGGACACTTCAAAGCTGCGGGCATCGAAAATCCAGTCACCCTTTACCACACAGGTGTTGAAGCTGACAGACGTCACGTCCTTCGTTCCGCCCAAGTCGATGACTGCCTCCACATCGTTTCCGGCAAATCCCAGCCATTGAGCGCTTTGGAAGTTCGTCGATTCTCCCTGCACACCGTCCACCAGTGTAGGTGCACCGGCAAAGGTGTAGCGTTCGTTCGGCTGTTGCATCAGGGTGATGGGGCGTGCCGTAGAGAGCGAGAATGTGAAGTTGCGTCCGCCGATGTGGCTCCTGACCTGTTGGCGTGCCGAAGAGTGGGCATGTGCATCACCAAAGCGGATGGCGGCAAAACGCAGCTTGCTGTCGGTGTTGACGATGAACGGTTCGCGATAAGGCTGTGAGCCGTTGGTAGGTGCGCTGCCGTCGAGGGAATAGAATATGGGGGCTCCGTCGACCGTGGAGAGTTTCACCTCTACGCCTCCCTTGTCCGGACAGGTCGTGTAGGTGGCATGGACATCGTACAGGTGGCGGGCATAGTTATAGTTCTGCTCGTCGTAAAGCTGCATCATGCGGATGGCACGCTGCGAGAATTCGTCAAAATTCTTTTTCCCGCGCTGTGTCCATTGTATTTCTGCCAATGCCGCCAGTCGTGGCAGTGCCATATATTCCACCTGTCTGTAGGTAGGCATATACTCTGTCCAGAGGTTTGCCTGTACACCGACGATGAATCTTCCCAGATTTTCCATTTCGCCCTTGGCGTTGCGGTAGGTGAGCATCTCGTCCGAAACGGGCTCGTAGCTGTACACACGCTCAAGAGGCAGGTAGCCACCGATGGCTTCAGGTTCCGTGCTGGTGTCGAGGGCCTGGTAATAGTCGAAGTAGAGATAGGTGTTCGGTGTCATGATGACATCGTGGTGCTGCTTGGCGGCTTCGATACCCCCAGCCTCTCCGCGCCATGACATGACGGTAGCACCGTCAGCCAGTCCGCCTTCGAGCGTCTCGTCCCATCCTATCATCTTGCGTCCCAGTTTGGCAAGGTGGTTTTCGGCATGGCGAATGACGAAACTCTGCAGGCGTTCCTCGGCCGAATGCCCGTCCTTGGCCTGCAGTCCTTCAGCCTGGATGCGTGCCTGGCATTTCGGACAACTCTTCCAAGCCGTCTTCGGGCACTCGTCGCCACCCACGTGGATGTATTCCGAAGGGAAAATCTTTACAATCTCATCCAGGACATCGTCAATGAATTTCAGGGTTTTGTCGTTGCCGGCGCAGAGCACGTCCTCGCTGACACCCCAGATGCGCCATACATCGTACGGACCTCCTGTGCATCCCAGTTCGGGATAGGCTGCAAGGGCTCCAAGCATATGTCCCGGCATGTCGATTTCGGGGACGATGGTGATGTGGCGTTCAGCGGCATATTTCACGATTTCGCGGCATTCCTTCTGTGTGTAGAATCCGCCGTAGGGTATGCCGTCGTAGCGGCCGCTGTTATGCCCGATGACGGTCTCCGAACGTTTTGAACCCACGGCAGTCAGGCGCGGATACTTCTTGATTTCGATGCGCCAGCCCTGGTCGTCGGTCAGGTGCCAGTGGAAACGGTTGATGTTGTGCAGCGCCAGCATGTCGATGAAACGGCGGATGCTGTCAGGGGTCACATAGTGGCGCGATACATCGAGGTGCGTGCCGCGGTAGCTGAAGCGCGGAGCATCGTTCACCTTCACTGCAGGAATGGTCACCTCCTGCAGTACACGAGGTTTTTCAAGTCCCCGGACGCGCACCATGTGCGGCATGGACTTGCGAAGGGTCTGGATGCCGTAGAATGTTCCGGCATCGCTTCCGCCGCAGATGGTGATGCCGTCTTTCCTTACCTCCAGGGTATAGCCTTCGGCATTGTCGAGCGAGGCACTGCGGAGGGCAATGAAATTGGTGGCCGGTGCCTTGGTGACAATCTTGAGTTTCATGCCGGTACGTTCCTCGATGAACTGCTGCAGGAAAGCCGCATTGCGTCGGCACGCCTTGTTCTTTTCGGTGACGATGACGGTAGAGGCGGTCATCGTGAAGTCGTCCGCATGATTCTGGTGGACAATCTGTTGGGGACGCGGCACGACGTTGAAGTTGGCGGTCTGCGCACTGACACCGGCAGCCGGCAGGAAGGCAGCCAGTGCGAGCATGGTCTTCAGAAGAGTCTTTTTCATAGTGTTTCAATTGGTTTTGTGGCAAAGATACGTAAAAATTCTGCAATTTATGTATCCTGTACCCATAAGATGAGGTCGGAAGGCTGCTGTATCCTCCTCTTTTATGTAAACCGAAGGCAAAAGATTCGAGAAAATGCTGCGAAGCGAACTGCACCTTTTGGGTAGAAAAACCGATTTGAATCGTGCAGTTTCCTGGTGCATTTTGCAAGGAACCATACCTTTTTGGCTGTTTTTTTGTGCAAATTTACAAGAAAAACAAGGCTATCCTACACCCGGAAACATAATCCTACACCCAATCCTACACCCGAAATAATCAGTGATTACTTGGTGTTTAGGACATGGGTGTAGGAAATGTAGGAGTTTTTTTCAAAAAACTTTTTTTGTGGAGAGAGGAAGAGCGAAGGTACACATCGCCCCGGAAGTCACAAAACATCGGACTTCTTTGGGCAAAAGTACGGATGTTTTGCATCGAAAGTACCGATGTTTGCCTCAAAGAAGTCCGATGTTTTTGAATTCCGGAGAGGACGAGTCTCCTGTTGATGAAATGGCTTAGAAGAGAATCCTGGATTTCATCCTTGGTTCTCTACGCTCGGCATAATCAATGCAAGCATTGGCTGTCGCCTTGCTCCTTGACTTTGTCTTCCTCTGTCGCGACTCGGCATAGCCCAAGCAAGCTTGGCTCTGCTCTCGCTGCTCCATCGGTTCGCGCCTCGGTAATATTCAAACAAGTTTGACATTGCTCTCGGCTTGGCGTCGCTTGCTTCTGCCCTCACTTACCGAGAACCTTTTTGCCGTTGACGATGTAGAGACCCTTGTTGGCGCGGGTTACGCGGCGGCCCTGCATGTCGTAGATTTCGTGCTGCTTGGCATTGAGGGTGATGCTTTCGATACCCACGGTGATGCCGTTGAGGGAGTATATCTTGCTGCCCTTGTTGAACTCGTGGGTGCCGTTGTAGTCGGCGAGGGTACCATAGACGATGACTTCGTCGCCAGCCTTCAGATAGTCGTCGGAAGCAATGTCCTCACCACCGATGCCATAGCCCTGGTAAATCTCGAGTTCATCGGTTTCCGTACCGTCGTCGCTGATGAAGTAGATGGCATTGTTGTTCTTGACGGACTGCACCCTGCTGACTTTTCCCTTAACGTAGACTGTCTGGCTGAGGTCGTTGTCGGTGTCGAGGATGATGGCGTGTGCTTCTGCCACGGTGTAGGCCGTTTCGGGGGTGTTGGCAATATCCTTCTTTTCCACTTCCTGACCTACGAGTTTGGCCTCGGTAACCACGATGTTGACATATTTCGAACCGCTGACGTACATGGCAAATCCGGTGAGGTCGTAGGTACTGCCGTTGGAGAGCTGTTCCTTGAGCGCGTCAGAAGGATAGACGATGGAACCGATGGCGGTGGTGGCTCCGTCTACGTTCACGTTGTAATAGTTGCCGGAAATGGTGAGGACGCCACGTACCTGGATGTAGTCGATTTCAGGTTCGGTAATCCAACTGTCAAGGTCAGCTCCGGTCATGATGGTGGGTTCGGGGTAACTGAATTCCATTGTGCCGAGTTTGGTGGCTTTTGAATCGTTGATCTGATTGAAGCCTCCGTAGGCAGAAAGCTTGCCCTCTACGCTTGTCTTGTCGCCGACTGCCATTGCGGCATTGTCGGTATAGGTGTTGGTCTTGTAGCAGAAGATGTATCCGGTTTCGTCGCCGATGACAGCGCTGTTGCCGTTGACGGCCATCACGGTACCTTCTACAATCACCGGGGTATTGGCAGCTGCAGCCTGGGCTTCCGCTACGGTCATTTTCTGGTATTCGGGCTCTTCGCCGGTGCCGCCGCCTTCGATGATGCCACCGTCTTCGGTGGTCAGCGAAGCGTCGTCAACGATAAGCGATGCGGTGGTTTTTTTGCTCTTCTGGGGCATCATGATGAGGAGTGCCACACGTGTATCAGCTTCAAGTTTAAACGTGTGTTCAACCTTTACCCATTCGCCTTGGATGTCGTTTATGTATTCTCCATACTTGTAGCCGTTCGAGTTAACGTTGTTATTGTCGTCAACATCCACGTAACCAGCGCGTGTGGCGGTGACGTTGCCGTCCGCACTCTTGGCCCAGAAGGTGAAGGTGTAGGTTCCCGCCTTGAGGATTGTCTCCTGGTATCCGAGGCGTTTGTTCTTCGATGCTAGAGTCAGCTGTATGGCGCTTTTGCCGGTGTGTGCGTCATCGCTCTGGGTGTAGGTGACATTTCCGGCAGACGAAGCGGTGGTCCAATGGTCGGGTTTGCCGTCGGTCCAGTTTTCAAAGCTGGCATTTTCGAGCAGATTGGTTTGTGCGCTCATACTGAGGGCACCCAGTGCTGCGAAGAGAAAGAGTAAAAACTTTTTCATGAGTGGTGTGTTTTGTTGTTATTCTTGTGGTATATTGTGCATTGCGATACGTGTGCAAAAGTACGTTTTTCTTTTGAAAAAACAGTCGGTTTGTCGTGAAGAAAGGGTGAAAAATGCACGATGTTTCCCGAAATGTTGCCTTCAGCCCTTTCATTTGCTGTGTGGCATGAACGGCAGACGCTTCCGAAACCTGTGCCGGGTGTCTGCCCTTTGCCCAAAGAAAACCCGCAGACAGGAGCCGTCTCCGGCAACTTGTCTGCGGGGAAAGTCTTATGGGGACTGTATTTCTGTTACTTCAGTACGCCGAGTTCCTTGCCGACCTTGATGAATGCGGCAATGCATTTGTCGAGATGCTCGCGCTCGTGTGCAGCGGAAATCTGTACGCGGATACGGGCCTGTCCCTGGGGTACTACGGGATAGAAGAATCCGGTGACGTAGATGCCTTCTTCCTGCAGTGCGGCGGCAAAACGCTGCGAGAGGGGTGCATCGTAGAGCATGACGGCACAGATGGCACTTTGGGTAGGCTTGATGTCGAAACCGGCTTCGAGCATCTTGTCGCGGAAATAGTTGACGTTTTCCACAAGTTTGTCGTGGAGGGCGTTGCTTTCGCGCAGGATGTTGAACGTTTCGATGGCGGCACCGACGACCGATGGGGGGATACTGTTGGAGAAGAGGTAGGGACGGCTGCGCTGACGAAGCATGTCGATGATTTCCTTGCGACCGGTGGTAAATCCTCCGACAGCACCTCCGAAAGCTTTGCCGAGTGTGCCGGTGTAGATGTCCACGCGGCCATAGGTGTTGTAGAATTCGCTTACGCCGTGACCGGTGGCGCCGACAACACCTGCAGAGTGGCTTTCGTCGACCATGACGAGTGCGTCGTACTTTTCGGCAAGGTCACAGATCTTGTCCATAGGAGCCACATTTCCGTCCATGGAGAACACACCGTCGGTGACGATGATGCGGAATCGCTGTGCCTGTGCGGCCTGGAGCTGGCGTTCCAGGTCCTCCATGTCGGCGTTGGCGTAGCGGTAGCGTACAGCCTTGCAGAGTCGTACGCCGTCGATGATTGAAGCGTGGTTGAGGGCATCGCTGATGATGGCGTCGTCCTTGGTGAGAAGGGGCTCAAAGACACCACCGTTGGCGTCGAAGCATGCGGCATAGAGGATGGTATCTTCAGTATGGAAGTATTCGCTGATGGCGGCCTCAAGCTGCTTGTGAAGGTCCTGGCATCCGCAGATGAAGCGTACGCTCGACATACCATAGCCGCGGCGGTCCATGGCGTCCTTGGCAGCCTGGATAAGGCGCGGGTTGTTGGAAAGACCCAGATAATTGTTGGCGCAGAAGTTCAGCACAGTCTTTCCGCCTACATTGATGGCAGCTTGCTGGGGGCCTTCGATGAGGCGTTCGTTTTTGTAAAGTCCTGCTTCGCGGATGGCCGCGAGCTCGTCTTGAAGATGCTTTTGGAATTTTCCGTACATGGTGAGTGAGATTTTAGGTAATTACGGGGCAAAATTACGGCCTTTTTTTCAATTTTGTCCGTCTTTGTACAAAAAAACAAGAAAATTTTTGCCCGAAAAACCATCTTGGCGTAACTTTGCGGCCGTTGGAAGATGGATTGGGACTTGGGTGCCCGGTCTGCTCTTCCCTGAAAAACACATCCGACATTTCACTTTTATGTGGTTGGCCTGCGCAATATGTGAGGCCATATGAGGCCATAAATAGAATTCCTACGGCAGTGCATGTGAGGTGTTTGCCCCTCTTCCTGCCAGAGTGTTCCCGCGTCTTTTCCTGTTTCTGGAGGCCCCGTTATAAGACGTTACTATCTTTTCGTGCACAGCATCCTCCATCCTAAAGACTGTTTGCCTATCCCCTTTCAGAAGGATTCCCTGCATATTTATACACTACTTTTTTCGTGCAGTGGCCTTGCTGACGTAGAGGGAAACGGTTTGCATGCACTCTTTCGGCTTGGTGTGCCGTAGCGGTGTATATTGTTCCCTACTGGCCTTCCGATACGTCAGCAAGGCCACTGCACGAAAAAAGTAGTGTATAAATATGCAGGGAATCCTTCTGAAAGGGGATAGGCAAACAG
>SFJN01000216.1 GCA_004555055.1 Bacteroidales bacterium
ATCAGACAGATTGATGAGCCATGCAAGAACATGTCTATCACCCAAATTGACGCAGAACCAAAATAAATTTATTTTGCGGCAAAACTAATTTATTTTACCGAAGAATACAGGATAAAATGCGGGAAATTCAAGAAGGAACAGCCACGCTATCAAGGATTATTTCGGATATACTGTATAGAAGAAAAATCAAATAATGGCGCCGCACAGAAAAAAACAGCACATTTTTCCATTGGTTAGGGTTGTTTTCACCAAAATAATCTCGTAATTTTGCAAAAATCAGTTTTATTTCCTATAAAAATCACTACAGCTGAAAAAAATGAGAAAAACATTTGCGCTGTGGATACTGCTACTTGCAACCTGTCTGACAATGACAGCACAGCAGGTCCCCACATTCCTAATGCAGCAATATGCTGACCTCTCCATCGTAAACCAATTGTCGGACAACGGCAAATGGGCCATCGTGAAGGGCGCCACCACAGAACAGAGGATGAACGGAAGTATACGCATCCTCAACACCGAAACAAAGGAGGAAACCTTGCTCAAGACTCTTGGTGAAACCGAGGCGAAAGGAAAGTATGTGGCCAACGACATTACCGACGACGGACGCTTGGTGGTAGGGGCTTACAACGGAACATTCACCGACGATGGTTCGTACCTGGGCGGACAACCTGCAGTGTTCGATATAGACAGCAAGATATGGACCGCGCTCCCTATGCCCAAAGGCTACAATTCTGGCTACGTTAACAGTGTTACTCCCGATGGGAAATGGGCTGTGGGATTCTGCGAAGACAATGCCATGGACGTCATGAATTCCAATTCGACCGGCGTCATGTGGAATCTTGAAAAAATGGAAGTGGCAAACCTTGAAAACTTGCCACAGATGCCAATTGACTACAATGTGAAACAAGAAACATACAGCGGCATCAGTGCTGATGGACGTTTTATCGTCATTTATGGCAACCAAAGCATACGGCCCACCGCATTCCTTTATGACGTGCAGCACAGCACCTCAGTCAGAATCGGGGTGGACGGCCACAATGCCCCAGCGCAGTTCCTCCAGATTGAAATGTGTCCCACCGTCAGTGCCAATGGCAAGTATGTGACATGTTCCATACGCAATACCAACGATGAGGTGTACGTCATCCGCTACGACACGGAAACGCAGACATACCACAATTTCAGCTCTTTGGAAGAGCAGGACATGTTTGCCGGCCATGTCGACAACGACGGCAATGTCTATGCTTCCTCGCCCACCGGCACACCATTGCGCGACTGGAAGGTGATGAATGACAACATCTGGTACCCCTTCGCCTTGATTCTCGAGCAACGTTATCACATAGATTTCAGCAAGTCCACGGGATTTGAAAATACCGGCACCATGTGGACAGGGTCGGCCGACGGCACCGTACTCGGCCCCATGGTCAGTCCCCAAGGCGAAAGCTACATTGTCCGCATGCCCGAAACCATGTCGCAAACCTGTCAGGGCATTGACCTCTTGCAGGATTACACCGCCTCCCCCACCCCGAATGCCGCCTTCCATTCCATGGAAAAGGTCACCTTACGCTTTGCACAACCCATACAGGTACTGGGCGGCAGTGTCAGCGCTATACTCAAGGACGCCAACGGAAACATTGTGCGCAATTCCATCGGCTTTAAGGAGGTGGCTACCGACAACCATTCGCTCATCGTCACCTTCCGTGCTACCTCACTTACCGATGGGGCAGCATACCATGTCGTCATTCCTGCAGGAACACTTGCCCTGGCTGCGAATGCCGCCAAGACAAACAGGGAAATCGTCGTCTCGTATATCGGTCGCGACAACGTACCTGTCAGCGTAACCAAGATTTTTCCCGAAGACGGGGCCGAGCTTTCCCGCATCGACAACACAAGCATTTTCCCTGTCCTTACATTCGACTGTGATGTCAAGGTGACAGACGATGCCAAAGCATCACTCATCGAAACGACAGAAGACGGAAACGAGACACACATTGCCGACCTCTTCGTGCTGCCCCACAGTAGCGACAACAAAAGCGTAGGCCTGCTTCCCCGCACCACACAATATTTATATAAAGGAGCAACCTACAAGGTTGTTGTCGAACCCGGTGCGGTAACCGATGTCATGGGTAACGTAAAGACCGCGAACGAAACCCTCTCCGTTCGCTATGTAGGAAGCTATGAGCGAGCCGTCAGCAGCGACAACGCCACCTTGTTTGCCGAGAATTTCGACAACATCGCCATGTCCCTTGCCAATATGATGCGCTATGAGGGCGACCATCGCAAGCCCACAGAAGCCATGGCTGCCATGGAATTCGATGCCGACAACCAGCCCTGGAACCTTTCTATCCGCGAAACCCTCGAAAGCACCGATATCTGTGCAGGCTCCCATTCCATGTACTCCCCCGCAGGACAGAGCGATGACTGGATGGTAACACCCCAACTCTACATTCCAGACGCATGCTGCACGCTTACTTTCGACGCACAGAAATACAAGAACGACAAGAACGACCGTCTGAAGGTTGTGATATGGTCTTGCAACGAAAATCTCAACGTGCTTTCAACGGCTGTCATCGACCGAATGAAGGCAGAGGGACAGATTAGCGTTTTCGAATTGGAGAGCGGAAAAACGGAAGAGGGGCTCGCCGGAGATTGGAAACGTTATGCCATAGACCTTGCGGATTTTGCAGGAAAGAAGGTTTATATCGGGTTCTGGAATGACAACGAGGACGAGAGCATGGTGTTTGTGGACAACATCCTTGTGATGCGCAGTCTGAAATACCTGATGGCTTTCTCAAACAAAGATGTGGTGATTGCCCAAAAAGACATCACCATCAGCGGAAAACTCACCGTCAACGATAACATTGCCACCTATTCCAACATTACGCTTACCCTCAATGACAACCAGGGCAACAGCCTCGCCACCTTCACCCAGCAGGGCACATTCGGGAAGAACGACATCATAGATTTTGCCTTCGACACAAAGCTTCCCCTTACCATAGGTGAAATCAACGAATATTCCATCACCGTTAAGCTCGACGACTATACCGACCAAAAGCGCAACTTCGTACAGAACCTTTCATTTGAGCCTGTCAAGCGCGTGGTACTCGAAGAGATGACAGGAACAACCTGCCCCAACTGTCCACGAGGCATCCTTGCCATCGAAAACCTTGAAAAGATTTTCGGCGACCGCTTCATTCCCATCTCGTACCATTGCTACACTGGCGACCCCTACTCCACCGGACTCCTTGAGGACTACTGTCGCACTATGGGCCTCGTGGCGGCACCTTCAGGCATGGTACAACGCAACGGCTACATCTGTTCGCCCATTGGATATGACGACAATGAAAGGAACGTCTTCAGCAATGGAATAGACCTGTGGCAGGACATCGTAAGCATGGAAATGGACGTGCCGACATATATTAGAGTCAATGTCCCGAAAATTGATATTGATGACCAGAATAGCACCATCGTCATGACTCTGGAGATTGAAAGCGCACTGAACATGAAGAACCAATACATCAATGTGTTCCCTGTGGCCCTTGAGGATGGTCTGGTAAATATCCAGATGAACAATCTCTACAATTACGAGGACGAAATCTTCGGAGAATGGGGAAAGGGCGGAGCGTACAGCAAACCGGCCATAGGAGGTTTTGTCCACAACGATGTGGTACGCACATACTGGGGCGAGATTTCCGGAACATC
>SFJN01000217.1 GCA_004555055.1 Bacteroidales bacterium
CCCGGAAGTTTGTAGCGATGATGGGGGTGGTGTTCAGACTTTCGATGCAGATGAGTTCATAGTATAGGTGGTTGGATTCGATCACCTGACCGTTGATGGCGGCATCAAAATAGGCCTCCAGCGTGTGGAAGCCATGACTCTGTGCCGGGATGGTATAGGACATCTGCCTGCCGCTGCTGGTGGTATTCATAGACGCGATTTCCTTGTCATCCAGCACAATGTGGACGGTCTTGCTGATGCTGCCAACCGGGACATAGGTGAAGGTAATCAGTCCGTCAAAGGCCGTGCCGGAGTCAAAGGTGGAACTGATAGATGCTTCGATGGCATTGATGTTGAAGTTGATGGTGCGGCTGTTCTCGTAGGCATCCGAAACCTGAATCCGCACCGCGTTGCTGCCCACCGAAAGATACGGCCCCAAATCAGCCGTTACTGCTCCCTGGGGAATATCCAGCATGGCCTTGACGATGCCGTTTACCGTGACCTTCATGACACCGTTGCCCGTGGGCATCTCATCCTCCAGAGAGGACCAGGTGATCTGAATGGGGCATTCCTTCCCGTAGGCGATGGACTTACTCAGCCATCCGCTGGTGTTGCTGACCTGCAGAATGGCATTGTTACCGCCGGAGCCACCGGAACCGCCGCCCGTACCGGAGAAGGGGCCGAGAGGGCCTGCGACCACCACATTGTTGGAAGTCAGATACAAGTATCCGTTTTCCACAAAGGCCCCGTCCACCTTGCCGGAGAGCATCAGCTCCATGGTGGTGTAGTTCTGCTCCACCTGCTGGGCGGCTGCCATTGCCAGTTCCGCATCCCCGGCGGCATTGAAGGCATCGTCCTTGGCATTCTTCGCCGTGGCAAGGGCCTGACTGGCGTTCGACTCTGCCGCCCGGGCGATGGTCTTGGCATCCTCGGCAGTCTTGGATGCATTCTGGGAAACCGTTGTAATCTCTTCCCGGATGTCCAGCACCTGCTGGGTCGCGTCCTTCATGGGCTGTTCCAGCGCGGCGACTTCCTGATTTTCCTTATGGATTTTCTGAATGCAGGATACGAAGGCGTCTTTGACATCCACACCGAAGCGCGCTGTCAGAAAACGCTGCAGTTCTTCCTGTAGATCTGCCACAGGTCATTCCTCCCTTCTTTTACTCGATAGAATCAATAAAAGCCTGGGCAACATCGGCGATGCTGTCGCAGGCGGCAACGGCGGTTTTGTCCACCAGAACCCGGTCGATTCGGTAGTTGTCCCGGATGATCTTCCCGGTGGTATCATCAATTTCGGAATAGGTGATGCTGAGACGCTTGCCCACAGCATCGTTCCAGAACGTGACAGAGGTTACTTTCTTCATGTGGTGATTCTCCCTTCTGTAATGGATGTCAGGTAAGAAGCCGCCTCGGCTCCATAGTTGGTCGTAGAGGTGTCAACCTGTCCTCGCTCTTCCGTCATGCGAAGCTGGTCATAATCAATCTGCTTGGCCTTGATTTCCCAGCCGAAGGACAGACCCGGGGTGCCGGAAACGAGGAAATGGTCTGAGCATCGTTTCTGCATGAGTAACTCGCCTTGACCATATGCCTGCAGAAACACCTGATAGCCATCCAGCGATACACACTCTGCGAACACCGGATCGATGGACACATAGCAAAGGCCGTCCTCCGCAATCACCGCTTCACCGATGTCCCCGAAATAGGGCGTAGGCATCTCATAGGCAAAGAGTTTTCGACTGCCATAATCCTGGGTTTTTACGCATCTGGCCTTGCTTCCTAATACGGACAGGTCGCCGGATACCTGCGTAAACACCGGAAGTTCCAGCCAGTCGTGATGGACATTCAGAATGTTGTTCTTTTCCTTATCCATCAGGCTCATTCGAATCTCGTTGCTGTCACTTACTCCGACAAAACCGCATGGGTATATGCCTTTGTAGAAGCCGATGGTGCCTTCGGTCATCTTGATGGAGCGGACGATTCCGTCCGATTCGCCGTTGTAGGAGTCGGTAGAGATACCGCCTTTTCCCAGATACACATCACCGGCACCGCCGTGGGGCGTACACATACTCAGCCAGTTGCTGGCAGTGGTGTAGTCGCCGAACGCAATGTAATCGCTGTTGATATTGAAGCCGCCGATCTGTCCCGCGATGGCTTCCATACTGCCATCGGTCTTGATCTTGAAGTAGTTATTGGCGGTGACCGAGCCGTTGAGGTTGATGCGCCCCGCCTGAATCGCCACTTCCTCGGAACTCTGGTTGATTGCTGAGATGATGCCGTCCTTCTCTACCTTGGACGCAATGCCATCGTCCGTGCCCTTGATCCAGGCGTTCAAACCAATACTCAGCTGATTGGTGTCGATGGAGTTCGCAGCAATCCAGCTGCCGAGGATCTGACCGTCCACCGTGATGCCAACCGTGTAGGGGCCTTCGTAGCCGGTGGTGCTGGCGGCGATACCGTCCTTATTGATCTGCATGATCCGCTTGGCGGTGGTCTTGTCCGGGGTATCCATGTAGAGATCCCGAAGCCAGCGTCCGTCCTCGTCATACTCCGTCAGCTTGTAGCCGCCTTTGGCACCGGTCATCATGGCAGTCAGGTTGTCGATACTGATCTGAATGTTTCGGTTGGAGATGCTGATGGCATCGTTCTGTTGATTTATCAGCTGATTGCGCACCGCCGACTGCTGGCTGGTATAGGTTTTCTGCTGCTTGCTGGACAACTCCAGCGTCCGACCGGCTGGGTTCTGGAGCGGAATCGTCAGCTTCATCACCGGAAGAACAATGTCCATGCCATAGGGCTTGGCCAGACAGTGGATGCGGTCACCCTCGGCGAAGGCGTCGTAGTCATGCCCCAGTTCAGACAGGTCAGCCGCAGTCAGTTTTAGGGACATGGTCTCAAACTGCGTGCTGGAAAGCCATTCCTCGGCCTTGGTTTTGAGATTGGCCGGGACTGTCACATCGTCCCAGGTGTTCGTGGCCCAAACCCAGCCGAACTGATCCACCGCGTCTTGGCTGAACACATAGTTCTTCCCGTCATTGACGGAAGTAATATCCACCCGCTTTTCCAGCGCTTCGATCTCGGATTCGCTCTCCAGCGTGGCCCCAAGCGGAATGAGGGCGGTAACCACATCCTCGGCGGAGGTTGTTTCGGAGTAATCCAGCAGATTCAGACCAAACTCAATGGGCTGGGTGCTGTAGTTGCCGTATTGTTCGATGCCAACCCAATCCAGAATCAACTGGTCTCGCTCATGACGCAGGCGGAGGTACCCGCCCAGGCGGCCCACCAGCTTATCCCGGATGGCTTCCAGCGTGTTTTCGTAGTTGGTATAGCGGTAGAGGCTGTTGTTGGGGTCAGTGATGGAGACATAGCCCAGCTTGATCTGCTTTCGCGGTTCCACCTGGCTGTTGTGGATCTCCAGCATCCGTCCCAGCAGCACCGCCGGGGAAATATCGTGGTACTCCGCCTGGGGCTGGATGGAGTCCGCCAGAAAACTCAGCGCCCCGGTGCAGTAAATCTGCTTGTTCCGGTAACGGTCCACATTGGGGATTTTCCGCACCTCGCCATAAAAAATTTCCGTGTTGTTGCGAAACACGGAGAGCATGGATTTCCGGCAATCAATGCGGTCATAGAGCGGGTTGTCAGGAGGGACAGTTGCCGTAAACACACCGGCATACCCCGGCTCCAGTTCCAGGACGGGATCGGTCAGCATGGCGGAGGGGTGA
>SFJN01000218.1 GCA_004555055.1 Bacteroidales bacterium
TCTTGCTCTTCCATGGGAGTATCTATTATTTGTATGTCGTTCATATGAAACTTCAGATAGAAGGAAAAGAACTTCATTACAAGCCCTACAACACACTCCTGTTCCGCTCGCAGGTTCTGGACGGAAATTGGCGGTGCAATGTGGTTCGCCGATGGGGCGTGGATGCCGTAAGAATTTCAACCTCTGACGGAAAGCGTAGTATGATTGTCTATCCCGAAGACATTCCTGCATTCTTGCAAGCTGTCCGGGAGATTGCTGGAAAAGATTGAACACCCGGAAAAGTCCTCAATCTTAACGATGCTATATACAGCATTGAACATTGATTGTCTTATTATACATGCTATTTTATAGATGGCAAAGACAAAAAAAAGGACTGCACCCCAAAAGTCAGATTATACAGACTTCTGGGGTGCAGTTTTGTTGAGCGAACTTTTGCGCAGTACTACTTTACAATGCCAAGCAGTTCGACCTTGAAAATCAAAGCGGAATATGGAGGGATGTTCTTTCCGCTACCCTGCGCTCCGTAGGCGTAATACTGCGGGATATAGATTTCCCATGCACTGCCGACGGGCATGGCCTTGAGGGCAATCTGCCATCCGGTGATGACGCCGCTTACTGGGAAAGTGGCCTCCTCCTTACGTTCATACGAGGAGTCGAAGACGGTGCCGTCGACAAGACGTCCCTCGTAATGCACGCGCACGGTGTTCTCCTGCGTGGGTTTCGGTCCGGTGCCTTCGCTGATGACTTTGTAATAGATGCCTCCGCCAAGACTCTTGACGTCGGGCTGTTGCGCCACCTTTACAAGATATTCCTCACCGGCCTTATAGACGGGGTCGTCCTCGGCAGAGGTCTGTTCGGGTACATTGACAGGAACTTTTTCTGCAGGCCAGAAGCGTACGGCAAGGAAAATGCCCAGCACAAGCACCACCATGCTTACAGCGATGAGCACATAATCAAGGACCTTTACTTTGCGTTTTTCTTTCTTTTTCATGATTTTCTTATTGCTGATGACTTGAAGGCGGCCGGAAAACCAGCCCCACCTTATTTCATTTGGAATTCAAGTACGAGGGCTTCCTGTGCCAGTCCTTTTGGAAGCTGCACGGTGGTGACATTCTTCTTGGTCTTCGCCTTCAGCGACTTTCCGTTGGCAAGCAGGCGCACCTTACCCTTCGGGGCATTGCCTTTCCACTGAATCTCGGCAGGGAGGCTCTCGCCTTCGGGCAGGGCATAGATGGCATAGAGTGTCTTTCCGTCCTTGTCGGCGGTGAACCATACATTACCGTCGTGGTAGACCTTGGCATTGCGTGTTCCGTAGATGGCCTTGCCATTGGTCCGCAGCCAGGCGCCGAGGGTCTGCAGGCGATTGACGATGGGCTGTTCGATGGTTCCCTGTGCGGTAGGTCCCACGCCGAGCAGCAGTGCGCCGCCCTTTGCCGTCACCTCGATGAGGGTGTTGAGGACTTTCTGTGCCGACTTATAAGGTGCATTGGGCACCCATCCCCAGTCGTTGGAGAGGGTGATGCAGCTTTCCCAGGGATTGTCGAGCTGCACTTCGGGTATACCACGCTCAGGAGTCTGGTAGTTTTCGTTCTTTCCGGGCACGGCACGGTCCACACAGATCAGCCCGGGATGGCGCTGGCGGGCACCACGGAGCACCTCGTCAAGGTCTATATCATCGCCCTTCACCCATCCGCCGTCGAGCCAGAGGATGTCGAGCGCACCATAGTCGGTGGTCAGCTCTCCAAGCTGCTTCTTTGTAAACTCCTTATAGCTGAGCCACCACTCGGGATGCCGGTCGAGCTTGTAGTTGGGCCTGCGGTCGGGAGTGGCATAATGGGGGTTCCAGAACCATTCGCAGTGCCAGTCGGGCTTCGAGAAATAACAGCCCACCCACATACCTTTCTGACGGAAAGCATCGAACACCCATCGGGCCACATCGCGCTTGGGATTGTCTTTGAAGGCATGTTTGGCTATGGAGAAATCGGTGTATTTCGAGTCGTACATGCAGAATCCGTCGTGGTGCTTGGTGGTGAACACCATATATTTCATTCCGGCGTCCTGCATGATTCCGGCCCACTGTTCAGGGTCGAACTGGGTGGGATTGAGCTGGTCCTTCAAGCCCCAGTACCATTTCTTGTATTCGTCGTAAGGCATGTCCCACAGGCGGTTTATCCAGTCGACATCCTCCGAGCAGATGCTCCACGACTCTACAATGCCGGGCACCGAATAAAGCCCCCAGTGGAAGATGACGCCGAACTTGAGGTCGCGCCACCGGTCGAGCTTTTCAAGCACTTTGGCATCAGTGGGCCATTCGTAGGTCGCGCTGCGGCCGTGTACGTCGGTACCCACTTCCTGTGCAGCGACATGAAGGGCAAAAAGGGCAGAGAAGGCGGCAAGCGCCAGATGTCTGAAACGATTCTTGAACATATATTTATTGATGTAAGGATAAACAAGGCAGGCTGCAACATCCCGCTCAAGGAAGGGAGATGGAGGGAGATCACCCTCTGAAAAAACATGGCAAAAGTACACATAAAAAACGAAAAAAAGAACAGGATTTTGGTATTTTTTTCGAATTGTGTCTGATTTTCACAACTGCCGGACCGCCATTTGCATGGGATTCTTGTAGGAGAACCCGGCACCGCAACCAAACGGGCATGTTGGAATGTGCCATGGAACGCGCCTTTCACAAAGCGACCTTCGGAACAAAAGCGGCAATGTCCGCATGAACTTTTCGCGACAGGAAAGCGCATGATTCACTGACAAAAAGAAGAGTCTACCTTAAAACCTGCTGACAAATTTCGGGCAGACTTCCGGCACCGAAGGAGAGGAAAAGACAGCGCACTGCGGCCGAATTGGGGCTGGAAGGCTGTGAACGGGGCGGGGAAATGCCGGAAGATGGCAGGGGGAAACACGGCAAAGTCAGGGAAAAACATGGAAGCCCCCCAAAAAACGGCCCTTCGGAAGGGACAAAACATCGGACATTCCGGGCACAAACATCGGAACTTTTGCATCGAAACATCGGAGGTTTTGCCCAGAGAAGTCCGATGTTTTGCCTTTTCCAGTGGAAAAACGCGGAAAAAAGCCTGCATAAAGAAGTGCATTTTTCGCGAACAGATGGCTTTGCCATGCCTGGCACAGACGCTCCAGGAACGATACGGAAGGGAAAAATCCTTAAATTTTCACGACAGCGAAACGTTGATAAAGCTATCTTCGTTTGGTTTGGATGTCTTTCCTCCGAAGTCAAAAAGCCGTTTTAAGCTAATTTATAGAACCTACCATAATCACAGTATCTTGAATTTAATTATAGCATACACACAAAAAATTCCGGTATCCTTTGGATGATGTTGCCACGGAAACGGTTTTTTAGGTTTATCGCCTTGAAGAGGATGCGAGCCTTCTGAAAGAAGGTGGTGAGAGGCTTTCGGTTGGGACTTTAAGAGCTTGCTCTTATAAGGCCAAAGCGGAAGGCTCGCACCAGGGGCTCTGCACCCATCCTATTCAAGGGGTTTTTAGGGTTTTTGTCTTTATCCATGATTTTTTTTACCGAAAAATTTTTAGTAGATGCATAAAGATATATACGTTAAACCGATAAAAATCCTGAAACATGGGCGAAGGGCTAAGTCATTGGTCAAGTATGGTCTTGAGGAAATCTCAAACGTACTT
>SFJN01000219.1 GCA_004555055.1 Bacteroidales bacterium
CACCTACGTCATTTTCTTACGATGAAGGATAAGAGGGATAAATTTGTTAACTTGGCGTTAATTCGCAGCACAAAACAGCAGATATTGTCAATTCCAGTTTGCACAAGAAAGCGGAAACCTAGCGGATGGAATAAGGTGGAATGAAATAAAATTGTTTTAAGACAGAAAACATAATATATTTGCAAATTTGTCAGACCACCAAATGCATGGGCATCGCCCTGAACGGCTGCATGCCTACTGCTCACGTCAGGCTGCACAATTAATGGCTCCTAAAAGAACACACATTTAGAAAAACAGAAAAAAAAAGAAACGGCTATGGGAAATCTGAAAACGGTATTGCCACTTATTGCTGCGCTCACATTCTCCCTGCTGCTCTCCTGCGGAGGGAGTGAAAAAGACAGCGGGATGCTGGATACGTTAGCGCAGCTTAAGGAAGAGGGGAACAGCCACCCCCGGGAAGCCCTGCAGCGTCTGGATTCCCTAAGGCCCATGCTGGCAGACTGCGACGAACATACCCGCATGCTTTCCGCACTGCTTGAAATCCGACTGCACGACAAGGCCTTTGACGTGGCCACCGACGACAGCTGCATCATGGAACTGGTACGGTATTTCGAAGCATCCGGCACCACCGCCGAACGGCAGGAAGCCTATTACTATGCCGGAAGCGTATACCGCGACATGAAGGACATCCCCCATTCCCTGGTCTATTTCCTGAAGTCGACCGACGAGCCGGCCGACTCCGTCCTGCTCATCAACGCCTACTCGCAACTGCACACCTTGTATTTCAAGGCACAGAATTTCCCGCTATCCCTTGAAATGGCAAAGCGGGAATGCGAGATTTCAGAAAAGACCCACCGCGTAAACCCCATCTCCCTTATGGACCTGGCCTTTGGGGAACAATACAACGAACGCTCCACATGCAAGCAGCAATCGCTCGACAACACCCTTGACCTGATGAAGAAGGAGCACTCGGAATCACGGCATGTCGAGCTGCTTTATTGGCTGATGAACCACTATGCAAATTTAGGTTGTCTGGACCGCGCGAAAGAATGCTTGGAACTGATAGACAGCGTGGACAGCGAAAGAAAAATCTACGTGAACTACCTGACTCTCGGAAACTACTATTTCCTGAGCGGAGACACCGCAAAGGCTACGGCGTGCTACGAAAAACACATGACAGACACAACGGACATCGCGAAACCGTACAACGCCTCAAAACACCTGGTGCAAATCTATGCCATGCAGGGCAAGGACAAGGATGCCATTCGCTGCGCCCTGAAATTAGCAGAAACCGGCGACTCCATTAATTTTGGAGAAAGCCAAAAAAGGGCACACCTTGCACAGCAAAACTACCAATACGAAAAAGAACTGAAGCAGGAGGCCAGGATGGAACGCGAACGCAAGCTTTTCAAAAACTGGATGATGGCAGGAGGAGCAACCGCCCTGATTCTGCTGCTCGGTATCGGATGGGCGTTTTCGGTGTACCGGATGAAGAAGATGAAGGTACTGCTGCAGCAAGAAGCGAAACTCAAGGACCTCGAGGGCAAGGCACAGCAGCAGAAGGAGGAAATCGAGAAAATGAACCAGCAACTGAAGGCTGCAGACACCGAAATCGCCGACCAAAAGCAAAAACTGGAAAAACGCATCAAACAGATTCTGCACTACATCAAACTGCAGAACCTGCAGGAACTGGACGAACAGGCAGGCGACCTTGCCGAACTGGTACGCAAGGGCATCGAGGGACACTACAAAATGACCCAAAAGGACTGGGACTCCCTCTACAAGGCCATAGAAAGGATGCATCCGGACTTCAAGGCCAAAATCGCTATGGAAATCGGGGAACTCACCGAAAAACAGAAGCGGATTTGCTACCTCATCCGCATAGGACTTTCAAACCCCGAAATCTCCAGAATGACAGAGTCGGCACCGACCACACTCTGGAGATGGGCCAGGAAGATCCATAAGGAACTGGGTATTCTGGACTTCGAAGATGCTCCGGATGGAGAGAGCATCGCCGAGGACTGACGCCCCGCCTCCCCCATCCACCGTGCAACCGCCCCAAGGCACATCCGCCCCAAGGGCCCGTAGAGGACAGGGGCCCAAAAGCATATCCCCTCCCCGCACCGGAAACGATGCAGGGAGGGGATATGCATTCAGGAGCGTTCACAGAAAGGAAGCGATATGCTCCACAATCAGAAGAGCCCGTTAACTACGACAGGGAGAAAAGTGCAACGGGTATGGCCCGCCCGTCACTTCAGCCCTATCGCCTTGTCGAATTCTGCCCAATGTGCCTCGGTCATGTGGCTGGGACAGAAGAGACAGATGCCGGCAGCACCCGCCTCGCGCGCAGCCTGCACGGCAGCGGCGATTTCAGAGGGTACAAGTCCGCTGTTTTCGGGGTCGATGTCGCCACGCTTGTTTTCCCAGTCGTGACAGATGAAGAGTCCGCTGTATACGGGCTTACCGCCGGCAGTCTCCACCTCTTCGCGGGTGACACGGCCCACCCATTTGGGACCACGGAGGTAGAAGTCGTTGTAGTTCATGGGGAAATAGGCGTCGACATCCCATTTATACCACTGCTGACGCACCATCCATTCGGCGTAGCTCTTGGGACCGGGGAAGACGTCGGCACTCACCTTCTTGCCCTTGGCATGAACAGCCTCGACGATGGCGTTGACACAATTCGTGACATTGTCGCAGCGGAACTGTGCCCAGCCCTCGATGGTGGCAGGGTCGGTACCCTTCTTCACCTCTTCACGGACATCGATGCCCGTCTGCGCCTTGAAGTCTGCCACGCAGGCATCGCAGTAGCAGTAGTCGGCACCGGGGTATTCGTTTACGCCCTCGGGCTTTGCCCCTGTGGGAACGGTCTTCTTCTGGCAGCCCCGTCCGGCAGCCTTCTCGGCACAGCCGTCTTCGGCATGGTTTTCGCACGACTTGCAGTCCTTGTCGACACACCAGCCTTCGAGTTTCCCCCAGTCGTGGGAGATGATGGTGTCGTACTTCACCCATAGGCCTTCGGAGAGGATAACGTCGGCATAGCGGATATAGTCGAGCTGCACATAGTCCACCTCGGGGATTTCAGCCACCTTGGCATAGTTCTCGGCGAGATATTTCACCACCTCGGGATTGTGGGGGTCGACGGTCTGGTAGTATTCCACATAGGCACGGTCCTCCTTGTTGTAGGCACTCTGCCCGAGACGGTTGACGGTGTACCATGTGGAGTCCTGTCCGCCCTGTAGCATCGAGGGCACCCAGGCGTGGTATTCCAGTCCGGCCTCATGGGCAAGGCGCGCGGCAGTCTGGATGCGGTCGAGCTGGAAACCGCCGCACTCCACGCAGACACCGACCATGCCATGCTGTTTCCACATTTCGTAATTGGCCCGCAGGCTGTCTTCAGACACCTGTTCGGGATCCCATTTGTACCATCCGTAAACGGCAATGTCGGCCGTGGGTTCGTTGCTGCAGGCCGTGAAGCCAAGACCCGTTGCCAGGGCAAGGGCTGCTAATAAGATTTTTTTCATGGATATCAGAGTGTTGTTGTTTTCGGGCTTTTCACTTTTGGGATGTTCTATAAATTAGCTTGAGACAGTTTTCGAGCTATCGCGCAGTAGATTTCTGTCCTGCGAACACGCGCATAGCGGGCTATGTAAGTGTTTAAA
>SFJN01000220.1 GCA_004555055.1 Bacteroidales bacterium
ATGTATTGTTGATGATGCGACGCTTTTTCTTTTTAACGCTGAGCATGACTCAAATCTTCTTGGTCGCTCCTCCCGCATAACTCTTCGGGAGTGGACGGCAGGAAGCGATGGCCTTTCGCCTTAGTCCCACAACAGTTGGGCGACGGGAGGCGCGTGGCGATGTGACTTGTTCACCCAAAACCTTGGTTCGCCAGATGACGGTCTGGCCAACTGACTTCAAGCAGACAACACTACTTTCAATTTTTAAGGCGGGGCGATTAGGCTCTGTCTTAGCCCCGCAGCGAATTTTACAACAATCAGAAAAGGATAAATGAAGAAAATGAAGGAAGCAAAATGGGCAGCTGTCGGCATATCCCTGCTGATAGCTGTATCGCCGCCTGCAATGGCCCAGACGGCGACGGCGGCATTCACGCCGACAACAGGCACAAACACAAACTATGTCATCCGCAACGTGGAGACCGGACAGTTCCTGCGATGCGATGAAAACAAACACCCCAATTGGGCTGCCTACTTTAGCAGCACCATCGACGACGACCATTTCCTTTGGCAGTTCAGCCCATCGGGAAGCGGCTGGAAAATCTACAACGTGGGCAGGGGAGAGTGTCTCAACGACGATGCTACGGCCGACGCGAGTCATACTTACCGCGGCAAGACTGACAAAGATGGCGATGTTGTACTAATTTCCGCTACGGCGTAAAAGCTAAAGCCTTCCACCACTAGCTGTTGTCTGTTATTTGTTACTTCATTAATTCTGTGTATATTAGAGCAGATTGGGGCCGGCATGGCACGTTGCCATACCGTAAAACCCCGTCTTGCCTTACATATGCCGAAGAAAATCTCCGACGTAGCAATTGAGAGGGTGCCATCCCTCCGCAACCGCATCTCTTCTTTTCAGAGCAAGCTGGCTATTGCCCACTATGCCCATGGTACTGTCACTGACTATTGTCACGCTCTCTACAAGGCTGTCGTGTACATTGGAAAACTCCCTGATGATTTCTCCCAGGATGATGTGGACGGCTACCTACAGAGTATGCTCAGCCGCAAGCCCATGCCGGCGGAGGCTCAGTTCAAGCATTTCGTCTATGGTCTGAAGTGCTACCGACAGACTATGGGCTGCCCGGAGTTGCGCGGTCTTTCCCTGCCTAAGATAAGGCGTGAGAAGAAACTTCCCCGCATACTTTCCTTCCAACAGGCCATGCGCCTGCTCGGCGCGTGCAGCCTGTATTCCAAGACATTGCTCTCGGTCATCTACGACTGCGGCCTTCGCGCCTTTGAGGCATGCAACCTCAAATGGAACGACATCAATTTTGACCGCCAGCAAGTGCACGTCAAGAAGGGCAAGGGCGGCAAGGACCGCATCGTGCCTGTCAGCCCCGAGACTCTTGTCGTGCTCAAAGTTTACCGCAAGAACTATCCGAGCAAGAATTGCATCTTCAAGGAGTTCGGCAAGGATGCTCCCATCACACCTTCCTTCATCCGTGCACGTCTGAAGGAAGGTCTTGTAAAGGCAGGGCTGGACACGTCGCTTACCACCCACTCCCTGCGTCATTCGTACGCCACCCACCTGCTTGAGGCCGGTGAGGACATACAGACAGTGCAGCAGCGCCTTGGCCACAAGTCGGTTTCAACGACCATGATCTATCTGCATCTTGCCAAGATAGAGAAGCGCCAGTGTGTCAATCTCATTTCCAACAACCTGCGGATGCTCAATAATGGCACGCCCAAGGTTTGATGTCGGTCAGATAATCAGGGACTGGAGCAGTGAGTTCTATGCCAAATACCCCGTAGTTCAACAGGTCAGGAAGTCGTTCGGCGCAATGGCCGTATGCCGTACAAGGGCGCTCGGCGGCCATGTCGAGGCGTGTCCTGAGTGCGGTGGGATACATGTCAGCTACAACAGCTGCCGTGACCGCCACTGTCCAAAGTGCCAGAACAGGGAGCGTGAGGTATGGATTGGGATGCGCAAGGAGGAGATTCTGCCGGGAGTAAAATACTTCCATGTCGTATTCACCGTTCCCGACTGCCTCCATCCTATCGCCATATCCCGCCAGGCACTGTTCTACGGCTGTATGTTCCGTGCCGCTTGGGCTACGCTGAAGAAGTTTTTCGACGCAAGGGAACTGCAGGGAGGCATGACCTGCATCCTTCATACTTGGGGCTCAAACCTGTTCTATCATCCGCATATCCACTGCATCGTTACGGGTGGGGGTGTGGATGAAAAGGGCGTGTGGCACCATTTGGATGGGTGCAAGGGATTCGCAAAGGACTTCCTGTTCCCAGTCCGGGCTCTCAGCAAAGTATTCCGCGCCAAGTTTCTTTCCATGCTCACATCTGCCCTCAAAAACGAGAAGGAGCTTATTCCGCAGGAAATCCGTAAGAAATGCATGGGAAAGAGCTGGGTCGTATACAGCCGCCCGCCTGCCAAGGGAGTGGGCCAAGTGCTTGAGTATATCGGCCGATATGCCTACCGTGTGGCCATCAGCAACTCACGCATCAAGAATTACTCTCCTGAAGGCATGGTTACATACGATTGGAAGGACTACAGACATAACTCTGTGCACAAGCAGAACACGATGCATGCCGTGAAGTTCCTTCACCTCTTTTCAATGCATATTCTGCCTCCGGCCTTTGTACGCATCCGTCATTACGGCCTGCTCTCACCGTCCAACCGCGACAAGGTGAGGAAGGCGCAGGCTCAGCTTGGAGGAAAACCTGTACCCAAGATGCGCACGAGGAAATCCTACATGCAGATATGCGAGGAGAAAGGATGGGAGATTGGCCTCTGTCCTCATTGCAAGTGCCGCATGAGAGTGATTGAGATTCTTGAGCCGCCACGGGCACCGCCCTCAAAAGGCACATCCTCACGCAGCGCCTGTCTGTAAGCGAGCCTTTCATAGTCCGTCAAAATTCATTTCTTGGCGGACAGCCCTCATAGTGTCCATACGTGACAATATCAGAGTTTCAAAGATCGCTTTGGCACTTGGCAAAGTGCCATTTATCATATAAGCCGTCAGTTTTCCGTCGCTGCTCCGGCTTTTATTTCCACTGATGACGGCATGGACAAGTAGTCCAAAACAGGGTTAATCCCCATAGATATGTCCTCCTGCCGTACAACTCGGTCTTCATATTGGCCTTCCGTTCCTCCAGGCCAACACGAAGACCTCTTTAGTTTTATAGATAGCTGCCAGAAATATGCAAAGTGTAGTCAATCGCTGCTGGCCGTCGATAACCTCCAAACGCGGATAATTCGCATCGTTAGTGTTAATGCAGATGATTGAACCAATGAAGTAGCCCTCATTGTTTTCTTGCAAGTCTGTGTAGAGGTTGTACCACTCATTATAGCTCCAAGTGTATTCGCGCTGGTACTTAGGGATGAAATAATACATCTTGTCTTTTGGCTTGAATATTTCATCAATGGGATATTTGTTAACTGTCTGTATCATGATTCTTTCTGATGCTTTATATGTTATATCAAACTCTTTATTACTGATTTATTGCCTTTATCGATAGCTTCAGTTCATATTCCGATCTGAGACTATCAAATTCTGAATTTACTTACTTATGTACCTTACAGCTCCTCCACTGCCAAAG